>NZ_JACCCY010000001.1:802500-1102500 GCF_013409575.1 Macellibacteroides fermentans
AAGGCACGCCGTCACATCCTATAGATGCTCCGACCGCTTGTAGGCAGACGGTTTCAGGGTCTATTTCACTCCTCTGTTCGAGGTTCTTTTCACCTTTCCTTCACAGTACTGGTTCGCTATCGGTCTCTCGGGAGTATTTAGCCTTACGGGATGGGCCCCGCAGTTTCACACAGGATTTCTCGTGTCCCGCGCTACTCAGGATACTACTAGGCTTCGTCAGTAAGTCGTGTACGGGGCTGTCACCCTATATAGCCGTTCTTTCCAAAACGTTCCACTTTACTAATTTCTTGCCACATCGTAGTCCTACAACCCCTATACTGCCTCAACAGCATAGGTTTGGGCTGTTCCCCGTTCGCTCGCCACTACTTGGGGAATCACTTTTGTTTTCTTCTCCTATGGGTACTTAGATGTTTCAGTTCCCCACGTTTGCCTTCCTTACGGAATGACAGGCCTTCAACCTGCCGGGTTGCCCCATTCGGAAATCGCGGGATCAATTGTTATTTGCACATCCCCCGCGCTTATCGCAGCTTATCACGTCCTTCTTCGCCTCCGAGAGCCAAGGCATCCACCGTCTGCCCTTGCTTACTTTCTCTTTCCGTGCACATATATTGCCATAAGGCATGTGTCGGATTGATATATCTTTAAAGCTTGCTCTTTTTTTGTTACTTTATTGCTTTGTTGTCCATCATGTCAAAGATCTTTTTACCTTTGCCTTGCGGCTCCGGTTGTTGTGGAGAATAACGGATTCGAACCGTTGACCCTCTGCGTGCAAGGCAGATGCTCTAGCCAGCTGAGCTAATCCCCCGTCTTTTCGTTCGTAGTCCCAGGCAGAGTTGAACTGCCGACCTCTACATTATCAGTGTAGCGCTCTAACCAACTGAGCTATAGGACTGGCTTTCTTACCTTTGCCTGAAGCTCTTTCCTTTTGTTCATCTTCCTTTGCAGGGAGATATCCGGGCGGCGCTTCAGCCTCTTGTTTCTCTTCTGGTTTCCCAGTTTTATAAGATCATATATTGTTTATCATATCAAACAGCAGTAGTACAAGGAACATAAAGTTTGTTCCTTCCTTAATACCTTGCAAACCGTAAAAGGGAACTCAGGCTCCAGAAAGGAGGTGTTCCAGCCGCACCTTCCGGTACGGCTACCTTGTTACGACTTAGCCCCAGTCACCAGTTTTACCCTAGGTCGATCCTTGCGGTTACGAACTTCAGGTACCCCCGGCTCCCATGGCTTGACGGGCGGTGTGTACAAGGCCCGGGAACGTATTCACCGCGCCATGGCTGATGCGCGATTACTAGCGAATCCAGCTTCACGGAGTCGAGTTGCAGACTCCGATCCGAACTGAGATAAGGTTTAGAGATTCGCATCCGGTCGCCCGGTAGCTGCCCTTTGTCCTTACCATTGTAACACGTGTGTCGCCCCGGATGTAAGGGCCGTGCTGATTTGACGTCATCCCCACCTTCCTCACAGCTTACGCTGGCAGTCTCTCCAGAGTCCTCAGCTTCACCTGTTAGTAACTGGAAATAAGGGTTGCGCTCGTTATGGCACTTAAGCCGACACCTCACGGCACGAGCTGACGACAACCATGCAGCACCTCGTAGGCAGTCATTGCTGAAAAGGATGTTTCCACCCCTGTCTCCCTACGTTCAAACCCGGGTAAGGTTCCTCGCGTATCATCGAATTAAACCACATGTTCCTCCGCTTGTGCGGGCCCCCGTCAATTCCTTTGAGTTTCACCGTTGCCGGCGTACTCCCCAGGTGGATTACTTAACGCTTTCGCTGTGCCGCTTACTGTGTATCGCAAACAGCTAGTAATCATCGTTTACTGCGTGGACTACCAGGGTATCTAATCCTGTTTGATCCCCACGCTTTCGTGCTTCAGTGTCAGTTGTAGCTTAGTAAGCTGCCTTCGCAATCGGAGTTCTGCGTGATATCTATGCATTTCACCGCTACACCACGCATTCCGCCTACCTCATTTACACTCAAGTCCGACAGTTTCAACGGCATTTTTACAGTTAAGCTGCAAACTTTCACCGCTGACTTATCAAACCACCTACGCACCCTTTAAACCCAATAAATCCGGATAACGCTCGGATCCTCCGTATTACCGCGGCTGCTGGCACGGAGTTAGCCGATCCTTATTCTCAGGGTACATACAAAACAGGACACGTCCTGCACTTTATTCCCCTGCAAAAGAAGTTTACGAACCATAGATCCTTCTTCCTTCACGCGACTTGGCTGGTTCAGGCTCTCGCCCATTGACCAATATTCCTCACTGCTGCCTCCCGTAGGAGTCTGGTCCGTGTCTCAGTACCAGTGTGGGGGACCAACCTCTCAGTTCCCCTATCCATCGTCGGCTTGGTGAGCCGTTACCTCACCAACTACCTAATGGAACGCATGCCCATCTATCAGCGAATTTCTTTAACAAATATCACCATGCGGTGCCCCTGTTTTATGCGGTATTAGTCCGACTTTCGCCGGGTTATTCCCCTCTGATAGGTAGGTTGCATACGCGTTACTCACCCGTGCGCCGGTCGCCACCAAAGTATTGCTACTTCTATGCTGCCCCTCGACTTGCATGTGTTAAGCCTGTCGCTAGCGTTCATCCTGAGCCAGGATCAAACTCTTCGTTGTATAATTTGTTTGTCTTAATATCTCTTGCTCAGAATTCCCTTCTATTATTAGTTTACAATTGACGGTATTAATTTTGATTCTTTACGTCCAAGAAAATCATCACTGATCTTCTCAATTCTTGTACTACTTTTTGTTGATATGTAAATCTTTCAAAGAACTCTTGTTTATACTTTCAGAGTGAAAGCGGGTACAAAGATAATAACTTTATTTCTTATCTTCCAAATGTTTTCGGAAGTTTTTGTCATTTTGTTATTTATTGTGCCGTTCTCTCTTGAATGCGGGGACAAAAGTAGTGCTTTACAACATACACTCCAAACCTTTTGCAAACTATTTTTTAAACTATTTTCACCCAATCTCCCTTAATCCCTGATATCCCGCACCTTAACTACAAATCTTTTTTTCACCCCACTTACACCCCCTTGCAAAGCCTTTTTCCCTCGCGTACATTATATATATTAAAAGAAAACTGCCTAACGAAGATTATGCCACGATCCTCCGTTGTAAACCCGGGAGAAACCGATTTCTTTATGGATTGTCTCAAAAAAAATAAAATTGAGTTGAATATACTCAGACCATCCTCGGTTTATAATTCATATATCTTTGGGAAAACACTCCAATATCTTTTGAAAACGATTCGTATATCTTTGACAGCAAGTTGATGAATCCTTGAAACCAGGGTACCGGATCTTTGAGCGTCACTGAAATCACGGAGGATTGTTTGCCGGTAAGCATTAAGAAAGACCTCAAAGATAAAAAGCAACAACACCCCTACGATTTGATCTTCTATTATTCCTACTCTATATAAGGTAATACGACATGGAGAAAACTCAATAGAAGGAGGGACAATTAGATCGCTTCGTATTCCTCACTATGAATATATTCCATAGTACCAAGAACAACTCAAATGATTCCCTGAAAATCGTAAGGACTTTTCACTTTAAAAGTCAGTACATTTTGATCAAAAAGTATATACTTTTTAAAGAAAATGTACCTGCAATTTTTCGCATAAGACTCCTTTATTTCTCTTATGGGAATAATCACACCCTATTTTACTGCGAAAGCTGTTGTAAAACCGAACGTTTATGGATTACGATGGTCTTTCGGTCGATAGAAATAATACCTTCCTGCTCCATTTCGGCTAAAGCCCGTGCCAAAGAAGGTCGAGTTACACCAAAGAAGTCGGCTATATCCTGTTGCGTTTCGGATAGTTGAATTACACTGCATTTATCGTCTGTAAGCTTTCCTAACAGGTACTCAGCCACCTTATTCTTTATATTTTTCAGCGAAAGGAACATTATCTTATCACTTAGAAAACGGCTTCTTCCGGAGATAAGCATTAAGAAATTTTGCAGTACTTGAGCATCTTTCTGCATCCAGGTTGTAAAATCATTCCGTGAGATAAATAATACATCAGAGTCCTCAACCGCTATGATATTTACCGGTAAATCGCTTTTAGGTGCAAACAAAAATGCAGGAGCCAAAAGCTGAGGAGGGGCCAGCTCCTCGATAACAACCAGTTTCCCGGCATCATTTACCATCTGACCTTGTAAAAGCCCTTTAATTACGATCATCAAATGATTACATGCATTTCCTTGCATAGCCACCAGGTCCTTCGCTTTATAAGATTCGACCCGATAAGGAATGGATTCGAGCTCGGAAGCGATAATTTGTGAAGAAACACCTCTAAACAAGGGTGATTTGCATATTATATCAAACATGTTTTATAACTTATGATTAAACAACCTTACGGAACTGTATATATTAATGAAACTACGATTACTGATTGTTGAATAGTTCTGGGCATAAATATAAAACTTTTTTTCTGATTGTAACATATGGTACTTTTAGGGTGAAGTGTGCACCTTACCTTTGCCGTACGAAATGAAACAAGAGATGAAACGGACAATTATTAAAATAGACGAAGAATTATGTAACGGTTGCGGCGAATGTGTAACGGGTTGCCATGAAGGAGCTCTGCAGATTATCGACGGAAAAGCAAAATTGGTAAACGAAGTATTCTGCGACGGACTGGGTGCTTGTATCGGAGACTGCCCAACCGGAGCCTTAACTTTAGAAGAAAGAGAGGCTGAAGCTTTCGATGAAGCAGCAGTTGAAGCTCATGTTACCGGAAAGAAGAAAGCCCCGGAAGTACACTTCGCCCCTATTCATCAGGGTTGTCCGGGAAGCATGGCCCGTAGTTTTGAGAAACCGGCAGGAACATCAATGGTATCCGGCTCTTCCGAGTTACAACAATGGCCGATTCAACTTCATCTGTTATCTCCTTCGGCCCCTTATTTAAGAGGATCAGACTTGCTGCTGGCTGCCGATTGCACAGCTTTTTCAGTAGGTGATTTCCACAGCAAATATCTGAAAGGTAAGAAGCTGGCTATTGCTTGTCCGAAGCTGGATCAAGGTCGCGAAATCTACATAAACAAGTTAATTAACATGATTGACGACAACTATCTGAACACTCTCACGGTTATGATTATGGAGGTTCCCTGCTGCAGCGGATTACTCCAAATTGCCAAAGAGGCTACCGCCTCTGCCATCCGGAAAGTCCCCGTTAAGTTGATTCAGGTAAGTGTTCAAGGACAAGTTCTGCGTGAAGAATGGATTTGATCAGTCAACAACCGTAATTTATCAATAAAAATATAATACTCCCGAAAGGGGACTAAAATTTAAGCAATATGGACAAAATGTTTTGTTATCAATGTCAGGAAGCATCCAAAGGAATAGGTTGTACAATTAAAGGTGTTTGTGGTAAAGACGATGTTACTGCCAACCGTATGGACCTGTTGATGTTCGTTATGAAAGGTATTGCCGTAGTAGCCGAAAAACTGCGTGCAAACGGAACACCGGCAACCACAGCCAACCATTTTATCACAGAGGGACTTTTCTCTACGATCACCAATGCAAACTTCGACGTAAATAGTATTTCCGCAAGAGTTACCGAAGGATTGAAACTACGTAACGATTTAATTGGAAAAGCAGTTGCTGCCGGCATCGCCCTTCCTAAGCTGGAAGAGTTAAGCTGGAACGGAAACGAAAGCGAATACGAAAGCAAATCTGCCTCTGTAGGTGTACTACGTGAAAGCAATGAAGACGTAAGATCTTTAAAAGAGCTTGTTATTTACGGACTTAAGGGAATGGCTGCTTATGCCGAACATGCTTCCAAACTTGGATTTGAAGAGGAAGATATTTATGCATTTATCCAACATGCATTGGCTGCCACTACACGTACAGACATCAGTGCCGACGAGCTGACTGCTCTTGTACTTGAAACCGGAAGTTTTGGTGTGAAGACCATGGCTCTGCTTGATAAAGCCAATACTACCAGCTATGGAAATCCTGAAGTTACCAAAGTAAATATAGGTGTAGGCAAGAACCCGGGTATCCTGATCAGCGGTCACGACCTGAAGGATATGGAAGAACTATTGGCCCAAACCGAAGGTACAGGAGTGGATGTGTATACTCACAGTGAAATGCTTCCTGCCAACTATTATCCTGCTTTCAAAAAATACAAACATTTTGTAGGTAACTATGGTAACGCATGGTGGAAACAACGTGAAGAGTTCGAATCGTTCAACGGTCCTATCCTATTCACTACAAACTGTATTGTTCCTCCATTGTCTGGTGCTTCATACAAAGATAAGGTTTACACTACCAACGCTGCTGGCTATCCTGGCTTTAAGCATGTTCCGGCTCGCAAAGAAGGTGGAACAAAAGACTTCAGTGAAATTATAGAGGTGGCCAAAAAGTGTGCTGCACCTACAGAAATAGAACATGGTGAAATTATCGGAGGATTCGCCCATAACCAGGTTATGCAATTGGCCGGTCAGGTTGTAGATGCCGTAAAATCAGGTGCTATCAAGAAGTTTGTAGTAATGGCCGGTTGCGACGGTAGAATGAAAACCCGCGATTATTATTCAGACTTTGCCACTCAGTTGCCAAAAGATAATGTAATCCTTACTGCCGGTTGCGCTAAATACCGTTACAACAAACTTCCTCTGGGAGATATTAATGGAATTCCCCGTGTACTTGATGCCGGACAATGTAACGACAGCTACTCGTTAGCACTGATCGCCTTGAAACTTAAAGAGGTATTCGAGCTACAGGACATCAATGAGTTGCCTATTGTATATAACATCGCATGGTACGAACAAAAAGCAGTTATTGTTTTATTGGCTCTGTTAAGCCTTGGTGTTAAAAATATCCATCTGGGACCAACGTTGCCTGCATTCCTTTCTCCAAACGTAGCCAATGTATTGGTAGAAAACTTCGGTATCAGCAGTATCCGTACTCCTGAAGAAGATATTAAAGAATGGATTTTGTAATATTTCACAATTTTTTTATTAGATTTGCGTAGTACAAATCAGTAATAAAAGGAAAATTTAAAGCCTCTGGATTGTACATCCGGAGGCTTTTTTGATATAATTCACTTAGTATTCATTCAAAACAATGCACAAATGAAATTAATTCAGGAATTCAAAGCCTTTGCCATGCGCGGTAATGTGGTTGACATGGCAGTCGGTATCATTATTGGTGCTGCATTTGGTAAGATTGTTACATCTGTTGTTTCGGACATCCTCATGCCTGTAATCGGATTCTTCTTTGGCGGAGCCAGCTTCGTTGACCTCAAGATTACATTGAAAGATGCCGTGCTTGATTCTGCCGGCCAGGTTGTTACGCCGGCTTCTACACTTAATTACGGTAACTTCATTCAGGTTACGGTCGACTTTCTGATTATAGCATTTGCTATATTTATGATGATCCAAGCGATGAATAAATTAAAAAGAAAAGAAGAGGCTGCTCCTGCTGCCCCTGCCGCTCCTCCTGCAGACATTGTTTTGCTGACTGAAATCCGCGATTTGCTGAAAGATAAGAAATAAGGTTACATACAAAAAAGGAAGGGTATTGTTTTGAACATAAGCAATACCCTTTTATTTTCAAACGCATGATGCCGAATTTACCATTTAAAGCTATAAATTAGAAGGCAACGATATAAAGTTAAACCTGAAACTGTATTGTAAAAAGACTTCCCTTACCCAGCTCACTATCTACTTTTATGGTACCACCGTGAGCTTCGACAAAGTCCTTACTTATTGCTAGCCCCAGACCACTTCCTTGTACCTTGGTTCCGGGTACCCGGAAATATCTGTCAAAGATACTTTGATGATATCTTGGATCAATTCCTTTTCCAAAATCCTGCACAAACAATTCAACAACTTTGTCTTTCTGACGGGCACCGATTATAATCCGGCCATTTTCCTTTGTATAATGAATCGCATTAGAAAGCAGATTCGTAATCACCCAGGCAATCTTTTCACTATCTACAAATAACTTCGAAATTTTTTCGGGATATTCGACCTCAATATGACAATTAAATCGCTCGGCTTGAACTCTGTTTGCTTTTACTGCATAATCAATCAGCTCGATAGGTTTAGTTATTTTAGGATTTAGTTGCAATTTACCTGTTTCCACTTGTGTCATCTTAAGTAGTTCTCCAGTAATTTCCAACAGGCGATCTGTACTTTCCTTTATACTTTTGGATAGCATTTGCTGTTCGTCGTTCATTGATCCAATCCTTGAGTCTTCCAGTAGCTTAAGGCTCATCATAATGGAAGAGATGGGTGTTTTTAGCTCATGACTGATAGTTGAGATAAAAGTAGTCTTCGCTGAATCAAGTTCTTTAAACTCAGTTATATTTTGCAAAGAAATTACATCGCCAATATAATGTTGTTCTTTTTCGCCGGTGGGCACCATATAAATTGGTATATACTTAACCTGAAAGAAGCTTTCCTTGTTATCTGCATAGATTTTTAGTGGGTCCTTATTGCCATCTACCTGCCCTAGTTCACGAATCAACCGGCGAAGCAAATCGTTTTTCAATGCCAGGTCGTAAGCAGACTCACCGATAATCTGTTCCCTCTTCAGATTTAAAACAGTAAGTGCCCCGTCGTTGACAAATAAAACCCTTCGCTCTTTATCCAGACCAAGTATCGGCTCTTTTATACTATTTACAATTGCTTCGCTGTATTTCTTTTCCTGTATAATATCAGTTAAAGCACTTTTCTGATATTCAGCCAATCGCTCGGCCATTCTGTTGAATGAATCGGAGACCTCTGCAAATTCTTCGTACTTTCCTAAGTCAAGTCTTTTGTTATAATTATGATCTGCTATTTCCATGATCCCATTAACTAAAGTCTTTATGGGCTTATTAATTGAACCTGGTAGCACCGCCAACATTACAACACCGATACATATACAGGCTGCGCCAAAAATAGAAATCCAGACCAATGCCCGGTGCAATGCCGGCACTGCTGCCGGACTATCAGGTTCTGTAGCAGTAAGCACCTGCAGATTTACGATTGAAAGCACTACCAGCATTACAATCATTGCCACAAGAAGACCTATACCTAAAAATAGCTTATTTTTAATATTCATGTCAAAACAATTAGATCAATGTTAAATTTATAAAGCCTATTTACGAACCATCTGTATATAAACAGTGAATATAGCAAAGAAATAAAACCCAATTCCGGTTTTCCAATGCAAACCGTGGTAATCTGATTTTCTTCACAAGCTTTTATTATTCCTTTACTTACATGAGACGACTTGATTTGAATCACCTCTCCTCCTAATTCGGTTGCCAACTTAAAATGGTTGGATAGATACCGTTGATTCGCTAATGGAATCTTATCCGGATGCTCTTTCGGTGTCTGTACATACAATACCACAAAAGAGGCATTAAAACGAGTGGCTAATCTGGCAACCTTATGTATAACCTTACGCGGAGTTTTCTCATGACTACTTATGCAGGCCAGAAATTTCTCGTGTCTGATTCCGCTGTTTACCGGAATGGTACTGATAACTTTCTTTTCCACCCGAAGCGCCACCTCTTTAAGAGCAAGTTCCCTTAGTTGTAGAATCGTTTCCGGTTTGAAGAAATTAGCCAGTGCATGATGTATCTTATCCTGTTTATATATCTTTCCACTCTTAAGCCGGGTAAGAAGTTCATCTGCAGTAAGATCAATATTTACTACCTCATCGGCATCAGCCAAAAGACTGTCTGGCACACGTTCTTTTATTTCAAATCCGGCAATATCACTTACAATCTCGCTGATACCTTCCAGATGCTGTATATTAACTGCAGTTATTACACTAATACCTGCATCCAATATATCGAGAACGTCCTGCCAACGTTTGGAATGGATGCTACCTTCAACATTGGTATGTGCCAATTCATCGACTATGACAACTTCGGGATGAATGGTTAAAATAGATTGTAAATCCATCTCTTCCAACTCTTTGCCCTTATAGAAAAGCTTTTTCCTAGGAATTTCGGTAAGTCCCTCTATCAAGGCCGCCGTCTCCGGACGTTCATGCGTTTCTATAAAACCAATCTGCACATCAATTCCATTACGAATCAATTCATGAGCTTCTTGAAGCATTCTGTATGATTTGCCTACACCCGCGATCATCCCGATATAAATCTTAAGATTTCCCCGGCGGGATCTTTTCAGAAGATTTACAAACCGTTCAATATTTTGCTCTCTATCCATTCGCCATAATATTTTGAATATGCTTCCAAACACGAATGTAAGGATGTTATTCCGTTATTTTAATCAAATTCACATTTAATTTAAGTACATTCACTACGGATGGTCCTCCTATTGGTTTTTCGGCAAGTTCATCTACCAATGCACGTAGAGGGGTAACCGACAAATGTCTTGCATCAGCAACTCTCTCTATCTGTACATAAGCCGCTTTTACAGGAATATGTGGATCCAGACCGCTTCCACTGGCAGTAACAAGTTCGGCCGGGACTTCTTCTCTTTTAAGATATGGATGTGCTATCAAAAATTTATCAATACGTTTTTTCACAATTGCAAGGTATTCTGAATTATCGGGACCATAATTACTACCACCGGATCCGTCTGCCTTGTAATCTACCGCCGAAGGTCTGCCCCAGAACAAATCGTTCCGGGTAAATTCCTGCCCAACCAAAACAGCTCCGACTTCACGATTTTTCACCGATAACATTTCAACAGTTCCATTGGCAGGACCTTCTAATTTGGCAAACATCCATAAAACGCCTATATATCCAACACTTAACAACAAGCAAAAAGCCAATGTTAGTTTAAATGCTTTAATTAAATCAGTCTTCATACTCTATTAATATTCACTAGTGTCCCATTAAAAATAGGACGTTATTTATAATTAAATAAATTTGGCCCATTTGGTCCAAATCGTTCTTTGTCATTTTGAAATTTAGTTTTATCAAAGAGGTCTCGAAGAAGAGTTTTATCAGTCAATGAAATGCTTAATATTTGAAGAACTTCGTATGTACTTCTATCCAGTTGCATATCGTGTTGAACGATTGCCACCAGGCAGTATGTACATATGGCTGAATAGATTTGAACCCGGACAGCGTTTTCGGTAGTACCCCAAAACTTCTTGATTTTGAGGTGCTGCTTCAGCCATTTGAAAAACAACTCTACTTGCCAGCGGTTCTTGTAAAGTTCAGCCACCTGAAGAGCAGAAATGTGCATCGCATTGGTTAGAAATACAAACTCTCGTTTTTGTTCTTCATCCCAGTATCTTACAAGCCGGAACTGCTCGGGATAGTATTGCTTGGGATAAAAACCAATCAATTCGATTGTCACATCTGAAAGTACATTCTTGGGGAGTCTGCGTTTCCATTTGATGGATTTGTATTGCAGGTTTTTCTTTGCCCTGACAACGAAGAATGCGTCAATCTGATGAACTTTATACAACATCTTAAAATTGTTATAAGCCCGGTCAAAGATGTAGTAAGAACCAGATTCATAAGGGATTTCTTTCATTGCCTTTGAATCGTGTACTGCCGCTTCAGTGATATGAATGAATGCAGGTATCTGTGTTTCCACATCGTATAATGTATGTACTTTAATACCACCTTTTTTCTTGCGGAATTTTGCCCACCAGAATACGGCCAGACACAAATCAATGGTTGTCGAATCGAAAGCATAGATGTTCCCTCCGAGTTTAAAGATTTCTGTGGCACGCTTTTGTCTTGCTTCGTTTATCAGGTAGTAGGCATACTCTTCAAAGATGTGATAGTCTCTATCTTGATTGGCTCTTGCCAGAGATGATCTTGATACATTCCTTCCTATTCCCAAGTGATAACATTTAGAGTGATGGGCATCAAGAGCGATAATCAAATCTCTCAAACTTTCACGATTGGAGAGTTGTCCGAACATCAAAGATAGAAGTTGATTCCAACAAGTGAAATGCTTTACATATTTGTCGCCATCATGCTTGCGAACGATGTAGTTGAACTTGTTTCTATCTAAGAATACTATCAGTTGAGAGAAAACGAATTTATCCTTATGCATATGTAGGCCTGTTTTAGACCGCAAAGATGAGAATTGAAATCCGTTGAATCGAAAAACCTCTGTAACTAACTAAATTTCAAATATTTCAAAGAGCTATTTTAGATTTTAATGGGACAGCAATGATTAATATTAAAAAAACATACCAATCATTAAATCAATCAATTTGATTCCTGCAAATGGGGCCAGCATTCCACCTCCCCCGTAGATAAGCAGATTCCTGCGTAATAATGCAGAAGCCCCTATGGGTTTATAGGCAACCCCTTTCAATGCAAGCGGAATAAGTATCGGAATAATAATTGCATTAAAAATAACCGCACTCAGAATTGCACTTTCCGGTGAATGTAACTTCATAATATTTAAACTTTCCAATGCTGGAATTGATGCCATAAACAAAGCAGGAACAATGGCAAAATATTTTGCCACATCGTTTGCAATACTAAATGTTGTAAGTGTACCGCGGGTCATTAACAACTGTTTTCCAATTTCAACAATTTCGATCAGTTTCGTTGGATCGTTATCCAGGTCAACCATATTGCCAGCTTCTTTTGCTGCCTGCGTTCCACTATTCATAGCAACACCTACATTCGCCTGAGCAAGCGCAGGAGCATCATTGGTACCATCTCCCATCATGGCAACCAACTTGCCAGCCTCCTGTTCCTTACGAATATACTCCATTTTATCTTCAGGTTTCGCTTCAGCTATATAATCATCAACACCGGCTTTATTGGCAATATATTTGGCAGTAAGGGGATTGTCTCCTGTAACCATCACTGTTTTAACTCCCATTTTCCGCAAACGTTGGAATCGCTCTTGTATTCCGGGCTTAATGATATCCTGAAGTTCTATGACACCGATGATTATGTCGTTTTCGCTGACCACAAGAGGTGTTCCTCCGTTCTCAGAAATGGAATGTACAAGTACTTCGGCTTCATCAGGGTAAGTATTCCCTGCAGCTTCACACCGTTTACGCATAACCTCAAATGCCCCTTTACGAATTCTACGACCGTCAGACAAGTCTATCCCGGAACATTTGGTTTCGGCAGTGAAAGGTACCATACGTAAAATAGATCCTGTATGTCCGCCAATACAACCCAAACTCTCGCCTAAAGAAACAATTGATTTTCCCTCTGGAGTTGTGTCAGATAGAGAGGCCATGACGCAGGTTTTTACAAATTCCTTTTCACCGTTTCCTCCAATTGCATAAAATCGGGTGGCCTTTCTGTTTCCTATCGTAATGGTACCTGTTTTATCCAACAACAATGTATCCACATCTCCAGCTGTCTCGACAGCTTTACCGGATTTGGTAATTACATTGGCTCTTAACGCCCGGTCCATCCCAGCAATCCCGATAGCCGAGAGAAGTCCGCCTATCGTTGTAGGAATCAAGCAGACAAATAAGGCTATAAATGAAGACAAGGCAATCGAGCTATGCATAAAATCCGCGATAGGCTTTAGGGTTGTGCACACAATAACAAAAACGAGTGTAAATCCAGATAAAAGAATGGTCAGCGCTATCTCATTGGGAGTTTTTTTACGTGACGCTCCTTCCACCAACGCAATCATTTTATCCAGAAAGCTCTCACCTGGTTGCGTACTAACCTTAACTGTAATTCTATCTGATAATACTTTTGTCCCTCCGGTAACAGAAGACTTGTCGCCCCCTGCTTCTCTGATAACAGGAGCACTTTCGCCTGTTATGGCGCTTTCATCAATCGAAGCAAGGCCATCCACAATTTCGCCATCAGCAGGAATCATATCCCCTGCCTCACAGATAAAGAAATCTCCCTTTTGCAATTGAGAACTACTTACTATACATTCTTTTCCATTTAAAAGCATCCTTGCCGGAGTTTCCTCACGTGTTTTACGTAAGCTGTTTGCTTGTGCTTTTCCACGGGCTTCGGCAATTGCCTCGGCAAAGTTTGCAAACAATAAAGTGGAAAACAGCACCAGAAATAACACAATGTTATATATATTTTCCATAAATGTAGCGGAGTCGTCTACTATACATTTAACGGTAAGCAGCAACATAAGAAATGTGGCTACCTCAACGATAAACATAACCGGATTCCAAAACATTGAACAAGGATTTAACTTGACAAACGCCTGCTTCAGGCTATCAACAAAAAGCCTGCGGGGAAAAAGCGAAGCTGATTTATTATCTTTCATTTATTTATTATTTTATTGTAACATATTCTGCCAACGGGCCCAATGTAAGAACCGGGAAAAACGACAAGGCTGCAATAATCAGGATAACCACAAATGTCATCAGAGCGAAGGTTGACGTGTCGGTTTTAAGTGTACCCACACTTTCAGGAATAAACTGCTTTCCAGCCAATAATCCTGCAATTGCAATCTGTCCGCCTATAGAAAGAAACCGGCTTGCAGCTAGCACAATCGCACAACTGATGTTCCAATAAATGGATGAATCTTTAAGACCTTCAAAGCCTGATCCGTTGTTGGCTGCGCTTGAGGTATATTCGTACAGTATTTCTGTAAAACCATGAAACGAAGGATTGGCAAGCCATTGCGCTGATAGTTCGGGATTTCTGACAATCATCCATGAAGTAACAGCTACACTTGTAAGAATAAGGAACGGATGAAGAAGTGCGAGCATAATTGCTATTTTCATCTCTTTCGCTTCTATTTTCTTACCCAGGAATTCGGGGGTGCGTCCCACCATTAAACCACTAATAAACACCGCAATAATAATAAATACATAATAGTTCATAAAACCTACACCAACGCCTCCGAACCAGCTGTTCACTTGCATATTAAGCAATGTTACCAATCCACTAAGCGGCATCATACTATCATGCATTCCGTTGACAGATCCATTAGAAGTAGCTGTCGTTATCGCACTCCATTGTGCGGTTGCCGAAGCTCCTAAGCGCGACTCTTTACCCTCCATCGCTCCTCCCGACTGATCAATTCCCATGAAGCTGATGTTAGGATTACCCAAACGTTCGGTTGATACAGTTACAGCGATACCAATAATCAGAGCAACCAACATTACAGTAAAAACACTAAAAGCAAACTTCTTTTTCTTTAAATAAAACCCCAAAGCAAATACAAACGACATGGGAAGTAGCAACATAGACATACAGCTTACTGTATTGCTAAGAAATGTAGGATTCTCAAGAGGGTGTGCTGCATTTGCACCGTAAAAGCCACCTCCATTTGTTCCGAGTTGTTTTATCGCAACTATGGCTGCAACAGGCCCTTGAGATATAAACTGCTTATTTCCTTCCAAGGTAGTTACCTCCTTTTTCCCTTCAAATGTCATCGGGACTCCATCCAGAATCAGGAAACAAGCCATAATCAATGTAAGCGGCAACAATACCCTGGTAATACTTGAAACTAAATAAACCCAGAAATTTCCGATTGTTTTACCACATTTGGTCAGCATTGCTTTCATTATTCCTGCCATTGCTGCCATACCAGTTGCCGCAGCCAGGAATTGAAACAACATAATTACAAAAAGCTGAGAGAAGTATGTAACTCCCGATTCACCACTATAATGCTGTAAGTTTGCATTGACAAGAAAGCTAACACAGGTATTCAATGCCAGATGCAACGACTGGCCGGAATTACCATCTGGATTAAGGGGAAGTATTCCCTGAATAAGTAGCAGTAAAATTCCCCAGAAAAACCAGAATAGGTTACAGATAAGCAATGAACGCAAAAAATGCTTCCATGTCATCTCTTCCTTTGGGTCAATACCAGCCAATTTGTAAATGAAACGTTCGATCGGACTCATAAAGCTCATCCAATTTTTCTCTCCCGTGTAAACATTGGCCAAATGTCTTCCTAAGGGATAGCTTGCAATAATAACGGCAAAAAGCGGGATTAATCCGGTCATCAATTCTTTATTCATGAGTATTTATATTTATTAGTCCTAAAACTTTTCCGGATTAATTAACACATACATTAAATACCCTGCAATTCCCATACATAAAATCAATAATACACTATACATACATCTTTCCGTCTTTAATTATATACACTCTGTTTTTTATTTCACAGACATATAATCCAAATACGTGCCAAAAAATCAAATATGCATTTAAAACACTGATAAACAAATTAATACATATAATACAGCTATATTATATAAAAAGCAACCCTTCCAAAATGGAAGGGTTGCTTTTTATAATGACGTACCAGAACTTAAAATTACAATCCGTATTCTTCTATTTTCCTATATAGCGTAGTCAGCCCAATACCTAACAAACGAGACGTTTCTGTTTTATTTCCGTGCGTATATTGAAGGACCTTCCTTATATGCGTTTTCTCGACCCCGCTCAAATCGAAACCACAATAAGCCTCCATATCTTCCGGATGTAACATTCCGGGAGGAAGCACTTCTTCGGTAAGAAGCTCTCCATCTGTGAGAATCAAGCTTCTTTCAATAACATTTCTCAGCTCACGCACGTTCCCCTTCCAGGGTTGCTTCTTGAGTACCTTAATAAATCCGGGGGCGATAGACGGAATCTCTTTTCCCATTTTGGCAGATAAAATAGTAACAAAAGAGTGTACATACAATTCAATATCTTCTGTTCGTTCTCTTAAAGATGGTAAATGAATTTGAAATACAGAAAGTCTGTAAAATAGGTCTTCTCTAAAATTACCTGCGGCAATCTCTTTTTTTAAATCCCGGTTAGTAGCTGCAATAATCCGAACATTTACCTTGGAAGGAACCGATTCTCCAATCTTAATAAATTCACCGCACTCTAAAACACGTAATAATTTTGCTTGCAAATCAATTGGCATTTCACCAATCTCGTCCAAGAAGATTGTACCACGATCCGATGCCTCAAAAAGTCCCTGTTTATCCTTTGCAGCACCGGTAAATGCACCTGCCTTAAATCCAAACATTTCACTTTCAAGCAGCTCCCTACTAAAAGCAGAACAGTTGATTGCCAAAAACGGCTGTCTTCCTCGTTTACTGTTTTGGTGGATGGACTGAGCAAATACCTCTTTACCTGTGCCGGTTTCGCCTGTAAGCAATACAGGCACATCCGTCTGCGACACCTTTTTAGCCAACGAGATAGCATCCTGAATAGCAAGAGAATTACCTACAATACCTTCAAATGTATAATGTTTGCCATCATCTGTAAGCTGGCAGTTTTTTTCATTATATAAGCGGACTGCACTTTCCATTGCTTTCGCAATCAAAGGAATTATTTTAGGGTTATCATCTCCCTTAGTTATATAATCGAATGCACCGTTCTTTATAGCCAAAACACCATCGCTTATATTTCCATAAGCAGTGAGCAATACAACTTCGGTACAAGGATATAGCTTTTTAATATCTTTCACAAATTCAACTCCACTTCCATCGGGCAAACGGACATCACATAAAACCACTTCCGGTCTATGCAAAGCCAATAACTTTAAACCGGCTTTACAAGATTCGGCTTCATAAACAGTATACCCTTCTAACCCAATCATACGCGAAAGTAAGCGCAGCAACTGTTTTTCATCATCAATGATCAGTACTTTTCCCATAGAATACAAATTGGAACTGTATGCAAACGTAACCAAAAATATCCTATCTATGGCTATTCCTGGAGGATTTATAAAATTAGGAAAGAATAAATTACTATTTTTGCGTAAACTAAATTGAATCTACAATGAAGAATATCGTTTATGTGGCAGCTTGTGCGCTGTTAGTCTGCACTTCGTGTGTTACAAAAAAGAAGTATATGATTGCCGAAAACGGAAGGTTGGAAGCCGTAGGACGTGGTGACGCATTAAAAGAAGAATTAGTAAACTGCAAGGATGAAGCAGATCGCCAGACGGCCCGTATTGCAGATCTGCTACGAGACACAACAGAATTAGGTAGAACCGTACGCAACTATCAGACCATGCTGAATACTAATCTATCCGAACAGGAAAAGTTGAACAGTCTTTTGCAGCAGAAAATGAATGAACTGGGCGATCGGGAGAAGACTATCAATGAACTGCAGGATATGATAAATGCGCAAAACAACAAAGTTAAGGCACTCTTAGGCAGCGTACAAGATGCTTTACTTGGCTTTAGCAGCGACGAACTGAGTGTAACACAAAAGAATGGCAAAGTATATGTAGCCATGTCGGACAAACTTTTGTTTGAATCGGGAAGCGCCAAAGTCGATAAACGTGGTAAAGAGGCGTTGGCCAAGTTAGCCGATGTCCTGAATAAACAAAACGACATTGATGTATTTATTGAAGGGCATACCGACAACAAGCCCATCAATACAGTTCAGTTTAAAGACAACTGGGATCTAAGTGTGATCCGCGCCACCTCGGTGGTACGTATTCTGACTAAAGACTACGGTGTAAGCTCGCTTCAGATTCAGCCATCCGGTCGTGGTGAATTTATGCCGGTTGCCTCCAACGAAACTGCCGATGGTCGCTCCAAAAACCGCCGTACTGAAATTATCATGGCTCCGAAACTGGATAAGTTAATGCAGTTGCTGCAATAAAAATAGTTTTACGATGGACAGCCTCCATTGTAAAACCATTCCTTTAACCGGAGTGTTTTATTAGATAGTAAGACATATTGTTAAGACGAAGTATACACTATTAAATAAAAAACATATGAAAAAGTTACTCTTTGTTTTATTGGTTTTACTATCTGTGCCTGCAACAGCACAAAACATTTTGTTTGCTCCCAGGGTGGGACTTAATCTGGCGGATATGACAAATGCAGGCGGTGACTTAAAACCAGGAATTAACATAGGATTGGCAGGAGAATATATGCTATCCGAAGGTTTTTCCATTGAATCGGGCCTATTTTATTCCATGCAGGGAACAAAAGTTAGTGAAAGCGGAGTTACAGTAAAAATGAAAAACGACTACATTAATATCCCCGTTTATGCAAAGGCATATCTTGCAGAGGGATTCAATGTTTTTGCCGGTCCGCAATTCGGATTCAAGGTTTCCGAAAAGGTTGAAGCATCACTTATCGGTGTTTCATACAGTGAAGATCTTGACATGATTGAACCTTTCGATTTCTCTATTGGAATTGGATTTGGCTACCAGTTTAAGCAAGGATTGCAATTATCGGCCAATTACAATCTGGGACTCACGAACACCATCAAGGCACTTAGTTCTTTTAACGATATTGAGTTCTTAGACGATGTTAATTCAAAAAATAATGTCATACAATTAAATGTTGGTTGGCGTTTTTAATTTCCGATCAACAACCAAGCTGCAATAAAAAACATACCCCGAAAGATAACTAAAACTTTCGGGGTATATTTTATATCTACCTCATCCTTATTTCTTCAACAATAAGCCACCTTCTATATTCTCAATCCGATACAGAGAATCCCGGCTTAGCACCATGTTATCAAGTATCATAACCATCGAATCCAGTTCAACTTTAAGCAACCCTTTCCCAACCTTTGCATCTATCGTGTCATTATGAGTAAGACCGCACTTCATCAGTTGCTTATTAAGAAAATCCCGCGTTGGCATACTAAACAACAACATCTTGTCTTTATCAAAAAGTGAAATGGAATCTAAATCGAAATTTAAATTTACCCGGGTTGAGTCAATTTCGTAGTCTTTTGGATAATCCATATGCACGGTATTTACAATATCCACCGTACGGAAACTATCTGTTGGAAGCGTTTCATCCCATTTCAAAAATACATTATCCGGTAATTTTACTTCAGGAACTTTATTCTGAACACGATCTTTCTGCGAAAATACTTCAATATCTTTAGCAGTAATTCCCGGTATATAGGTAAAGGTGCTAAATAAAACGACTATTAGGGTTACCACATACAGGTATCGCCCCCATTTATGCGTAAAAAACAACAATGTTGTTAATGAGATACCCACCCCTGTCACCACAAGATATACCCTGTCTTCAGTAAAACCATATTGAGAGATACGATATACCGTACCTATCCAAAACATAACCAGGGCCGGTAATACAATCCAACTTGCACGGTTGTAAAACCATGCATAATAGCTTTTACGCACGAAAGGAATACAGCCTTTCAACACAAATAAAGCTATAGAAAAGAAAATTACTATGAGAGCCACTCCCCCTTTCGGCAACGACCAAAGGACAGCTATCTTCACAAAATAGATATAAAGGATAGCTGTATACACTAACAATACAGGCGACAAGACATAATTAAACAATAGATCGGTTACTTTGTTGTTCGTAAACAGATCTCGCTTGTCCTGATGAAAATAAAGGAAAAACAAAGGAAACAGCAACAAGTAGACAAAGTGCAGCAGATAAAATTCCATCCGGTTGTTGCTGTCCTTCCAAATTTCAAAAATATACTGGATGGAAAGGTATACAGAATAAATAAGAATCCAACTAACCAATGAAAGCAGCGCCGCAAAAGCAGACGAACGCAAAAACCTCAATACACTTTCAACGAAAGGCCTGTTCTCACGCTGACCACTGCTGATAAAGTAAATACCAAAAGCCGCCCCTAAAGAAATTAGATAAAACCACGGTTCGCGGGGTTCACTACTCCATACAAGCGGCAAAACCAAAAGTCCTGACATACCATAGATCCAGCTGACAAACTTGTAGGAACTAAGCTGGTTCAAAGTGTAGGAGATAAGAAAAAATACAGGCAGGTAGTATGGAAGTCCCTCCCACCCCGTAATTACCTTTTCGTAAGTCAGACAGCAAATAATAAAACCAAAGAGGCAGATTATAAGTTCCACCGGATTGGAGCGGACAGCAAGGCCCACTTGTTCAAACACTTTTGCAATACGTTCTTTCATTTGAATAATAATTTAAAGAAACTTACAAATTCCGGGTACCTTCTTCAAGCAAACGGATCGGTTTTACAAAAAATGAATATAATCCTACCAGCGTGATAACTGTACCCGATATTATAAACGAATTTGCAACGCCAATAGTATCTGCAATATAACCAGTTGCTGCCAAACCTATCATGGAGGGTAACATACTGGCACTACCTAACAGTGAAAACACCCGTCCCAGATAAGACGAATGAATATAAATTTGCAACAATGAGGTAAACGGTCCGTGAAAAAAAGGAGCTGAAACTCCGGCAATGGCGGTAAGGATAACAAAATAAATAAACCCTGAATGGGGTAACACTCCAGAAAACAGGAATGTGAGCCCCAATACAACATACGAAGCATTAATCAAGATTGTTTTCCTCCCTTTAAATTTCCAAACACTCAGAATACCTCCACCCAAAAGCATTCCTACACCCCAAATTACCTCAACCAGACTCATTTCAAAAGCATTGCCGTTAAAATGATTCAGCGTCATCAATGGAAACAAGGTTGCCACCGGCATCAGAAAGAAAGTTACAATAATAGAAAGCATCATCATCCATTTCAATCCCGGTTGTCTATATACCACATTGAAACCCTCTTTCATTTCACGCAACACGTGACGATCTTCGTCTTCCGCTTTCTTTTCCGGATTAGGAATTACCACAAACAACAACGAGGTACAGGCAATCAATGCACCGGCAACATCAAACATAAGAACATACGTCATGTCGAACGACGTCATAAACACAGCCCCCAAAGCGGGACCGGCTATGTTGCAGATAGAATATATTACCTGATTAATGCCGGAAACACGAAGCAACTCCGATTCTGGAGCCAGCAACGGAACAGAGGCCTCCATGGCCGGATTATGAAAAGCACTGCCGACCGATCGAAAGGCCAGCAGCACATAGATATGCCATATCTCCACACAATCCATATAAAAGAGCAATGCCAGCACAGCCGAACAAAAAGCCACAAAGGTGTCGGCTAATATCATGGTACGCTTCCGGCTCCATCGATCCACAAACACCCCTACGAAAGGGCCTATCAATGTTTGAGGTAACAAAGCAGCAATCATGGCAAAAGATAATACTTCCGCCGATTTTGTTTCAAAGCTTAACCATAACACAATGGCAAACTGAACAATGGCACTGCTAAGAATGGAAAACAACTGGCCGCTCCAGATAACGGCAAACTTTTTTTTCCAACTATCCATATAATAACGGGAATTAGATTCCCTGACTTGTTTTAAATTAAGAATCAGGATTCAAAAATCAGGTAACGGTATTGGGGATGTCTTTCCACATACACCTTTACAAACGGGCAGGTGGGACGCACTTTTAAAGCCTGAACACCGGCATATTCAAGCACGTGCTTCACTAAAGCAGATGCGAGTCCTCTTCCTTCCAAAGGCTTGGGTACCAATGTATGTGTTATATCAATACCTCCTTCAAATAGCTCGTAAGCAACATAGGCCGTATAGCCGTCTTCGGTTATTTCGAAACGTTTTTTATCCTGCAGATGAGTGATAGGTTCCATATTTCTGTTTGTTTTGTCAATCTTCAAATATAGGCATAACAAACGAAACCAACAATACGTTGTTAAAGCCCCTTATAATTTCTTCCTGCTCAGGGTAAAAACCGGCAGATAAAAGAAAATTCCAGCAATAGACATCACCAGTCCACCAATAGTTCCGGCAGCCAACGGAAACCAAAACCCCTCTTTTCCCGTACCTACCAAAAAAGGAATAAAACCTAAAATTGTGGAAACCACCGTCAGAAAGATAGGAATAATCTTTAGATTCCAAGCTCTCAGATAGGCTTTAACCGGTGGCATAGCAGGAGAATCCTTCCGTATCGAATCAAATTCATTCAGGATATAAATACTGGCATTTACCGTTATACCGCAAAGCAAGACAAAAGAGGCAAAACCTCCCTGATCGAAATTGAGCTTAAACAAGTAAAAGGTAAGAAACACTCCGATGTATGAAATAGGAATTACAAAAATCACAGCCAACGGTAACCTGAGCGAATTAAACAACACGCTGGTTGTAAAAAAGATGATCACAATAATAAGAGCCAACAACAAATATTGCTTTTTGTCTTTTTCACCCCAAGTCCACATCTGATTATCGGATTTGGCCGAGTACCCCATGGGTAAGGTTTTATTAAAAGCTTTCAGCACCCTTTCCTGTATCTTATTTCCCTGATTGCTTGCCCCGATATATTCATACTGAAGACATAACCGGTATTGCTGATCCACCTTAGCCACCTCCTGCGGCATCTGTCCTTTTTCGACCGCCGCCAGATCAGACATCTTGTAACTCCGGTCGGATGCTTCCAACGCATTGTGCTGCAATGCCCATACATCGTATGAAGCCGACTGAGTGGAAGATAATTTCAGATTCTCTTTGCTTCCGTCCACTAAGACACTGCCTGTAAATTCATCCTTTGTAAAAACAGGACGCATTATCTGGAAAAGTTGCATAGGCATTATATTCTCTTCTGCCATACGCGCCTTGTTCAGGTTAAAATAAAACTCTTTGTAATCATCTTTCCACCACGAAAAACGCGCATTTATCAATACCTCCTTAATACGGCGGTAAGTAAGCAACGTGTCTTTCAACGCTTCGGCATAATTATACAACTCATCGTAATTATAACCCAACATCTCAATTCTGTAAGAACCGGCGTTTTCTCTTACATCGTTGCTAAACCCCTGGTCCTGCAATCCCCAAACACCCCAGCTTCCTCCACCCAATTCAAGCGCTTTGCTTATTATTTTACTCTTCAAGGTATAAGGGAAGCCACTTTGTTCGCTCTCTTTTGTAAAATAGATAGAGATTCCGGCCTGGCGGGCACTATAAACGTTCGTCTGAAATTGTTTAATTTCGGTAAACGTGCTCAGATAAGCCTCCATCCGTTGCATCAGATTATTCATCTGGGCCAATGTGGTACCGTTGGGCATAGAAGCCGAAACACTCAATACAGTCTCTTCACTGCGGGTAAAATAACTTCCTTCGTAAACCTTGTCCACAAACAACCTCAATGTTCCACCCAGCACCTTTTCTATTATGGGTTTTACCGATTCTTTATAAAACGAGCTTGTCACAACTTCATTGTACGTATTTTGCCACCCTTTAAGCGGCAAATCATCTTTTGGTTCAATCTTTTCGGGTAACAAGAACACCGGCAAACCAAAAGCAAGAATCAACAACAAACAAACAACAACCCTCCAGCGACACATGAAGCGTATCTGCGCTCCGTAATATTTTCTGAACAATAAACTTCCCTTTAATTTCCATTTTTGGATAAAAGCGAAACGAGCATTTCGTCTCACTTTGCGCTTGTTCAAGCCCATCTTATCCATCAATGCAGGTACAAAAAACAATGCTATGGCCAGCGATACAAACAGATTCACAATAATGACAGCAGCAAAATCCTGCAGATTCAGTCGGATCTCCTCGTTCAGGAAAAAAATGATGGCCAGAGAACCGATGGTTGTAAGCGTAGCGGCCAACACCGATAAAAAGGCAAGCCTGTTCTGATGCGTACGGATATGATCGGCCATTACGATTGTATTATCAATAATCAGGCTAAGAGAAATAGTAACCCCGGCCAAAGAATAAAGCTGCATTTCCAGACCTAAAAGATAATATAAGATTACAGCAATCAGGATGTTGACCGTCAGACTCACTACAATAAGCAGCAGATAGCGCAGGTTACGCATAATAAGTAATACAAACAATAGCAAAATAAGCACCGTCAACCCACTGCGAACATAAATCTTATCCAGCTCTGTCTGAATATACTCCGTGGCATCGTAGCTTGTGTGTATCTCATATCCTGCCGGTAACACAGCTTCCATTCTAGCAATCTCATCCTTAACCTGCTTGGCAAGCTGCAACTGGTTGGCAGACTCGTCCGCCACTATCGATAAGTAAATAGAATTCAGCCCATTGATACGGTAATAACTCTGAGGCATCTCTTCCTGACGGGTAACACGGATCAGTTTCGCCAGACTGATCACCTCTCCATCCGGAGTACTCACACTAATCTTCGAAGGATCAAAACCGTTTTCCGGAGCTTCAGACACCAAAGCCAGTCGTATCCACTCCTTCTCTCCTTTTGACAGCTGCACGTTGGCTGTACCAAGAAACTCCTGGTTATAGTATTGCCTTATAGCCTCTTGTAGTTTATTTACTGTGATACCCAGCGAAATAAGCTGATCATTGTTATACGTAAGACGCCATTCCATGGGAGTAGCCCCTTTTACATCAATCCGGTAAATCCCTTTGATAGAAGACAAACGGGGTTTGATCTGCTCTTCGGCATAACGTTGTATAAAAACAGGTGTAGCCGCCGCATTCAAGGTGTAGCTCATAAACGCCCGGGTCTCCTTATCATCCGGTCGGCTTACCTGCAATACAGGATAACTAAGTCCGGACGGCAATTGAGACCAACTTTGCCGCACAATGGTAGAAGCCTCAAAACGAGCCACATCCACATCCGTATGCTTATCCAGATCAAGCTGAATACTTCCCCATCCGTTACCCGAGGTAGATGAAATCGATTTAATTCCTTTTATTCGAGCCAACATAGCCTCCAGTTTACTGGTGACTTCCATTTCAATTACCCGGGCCGAATTACCCGGCATCTGGAAAGACACCACCAACTTGGGCAATGTACGCGATGGTGACAGCTTGACGGGCAACAACGGGATAAAAGCAATTCCCGCGATAGCCACGCACAAGAAAGCAACGATCAACGTAAACGAAGATATTTTAGGCGATACTTTACTCATTCTTACAAGCCATGTTTAAAATCAAACTCAGACGATAAAGAAACACCCGTCTCAAAGTCGTGCAAAGTAAGTTTCCGTATTTTGTAATAGCTTAGCCAGTAGTTCTGCAAAGCCGAAATATAATTACGTTGCGCCTCCTGCTGGCGGTTATGCGACAGGGTAAGACTATTTATATCAGCCTTTCCGATCATAAAACGCTGCCTTGTCTGTGCATAAGCCATTTGCGCCAGATCCAGCGCCTCTTCGGCACTAACAATCATGGACTGCTGCGTATTAAAGTCGCTCACCGTCATAATCACATCCTCTTCCAACGAAAGAGAGCCCTGTTCGGAAGAGATCTTCACAACATTCAGGTTATTCTGCGCCATGTTTTTCTTTCCTTTACGTACACCCCAGTCCACCAAAGGAATCGAAACTGAAACAGACACCACATCCTGTTGCAATAAGTCGCGATACACCTGGTTGAACTTATCCGAAACCTGGTTAAAGCCGATACTCGCACTCACCGATGCATTGAACATCGCCTCTTTTTTCGTCTTGTCCAACACCTGCTCCGCCTCCAGAACCTGCTGACGAAGCGAAAGAAAAGAAGGATTATTCTCCCGGGCCAAAGCCAAGGCCTCGTCGACCGACACTTTCACCTGCATCGGTTTACCCGGCAAACGTAATCGTATCTCCGTATTCTTCTCAAAACCCAGAAAAGAGGCCAGGCTGAACATCGCCCTTTGCAAAGCAATCTGGGCATTCTGCAACGTATTGCGCGCATTTACCGCATCCAGACGTAATGTAAGCAAGTCAGCCTGACTGATTGCAGCAATTTCATGACGCCTCTTACCGGTAATATACAACGTATCCGTACTAGCCACATTCTCTTTTGCCAGATCATATTCCGCCTGAGCCATGGCCAGTACAAAGAAATGGTTGGTCACCTGTTCGCTTACCCCCTCCATATTATAAATAAACTCCTTCTTCACCTTCTCATACTTAAGAGGCTCAATCTTGCGCGACCATTTAAACGGATTATATCCCAGTAAACTCTGCCTGTATCCCAAACGCACTGGCACAGAAGTAAACTGACTATAGGTATTATCGCCAAAATTCCGGATATACCCCAAGTCGGAATCCAAAAAGAAAGTACCTCCAAACAAGTCGAAATTCTGTTTCATCTCCAGACTCCCACCCGCATAGTAAGACTGCTGCTTACGATATACATCCAGGTCACTCTCCGAATCATACCTACGGGTAATATCTCTGTAATACTGTGCCGGCGTAAGATCAAGCGTAAGACTTGGCAATCTGCCAGCCTGGTATGTGCGATACTCCCAATAACCCGAAAGAAACAGATTCTTCATTCTGAAAGCCTCCAGCGAACTATCCGCAGCCAACGCAATAGCCTTATCCAATGTAAGCTCCATCTGCGCTCTACCCAGAAAAGGACAAAGCAAGAGCACAGCAATCACTCCTATTTTATAATTATATCTATTCATACCCTTATGCTTTTACAATTTCCTTTTTTCTGTATATCAACCAATAAACCATCGGAATAACCAGCAAACTGATCGCTGTACCCACCACCATCGCCGATATCATGGCGATAGCCAGCGGCTTCTGCAACTCACTCCCCATATCGAAGGAGAACAACAAAGGCACCATTCCGAAAACGGTTGTCAAGCTGGTCATCACAATCGGTCGTAGTCTGCGGTGCCCCGCCTCGTGAATAGCCTCCAACAACGGTACCCCCTCCTTACGCAACTCATTCATTGCATCAATTTTAAGGATAGAGTCATTAATAATTATCCCGCAAGTAACCACTATACCGATTGCACTCATCAGATTCAGGGTATGCCCCGTTATCCACAAGATAAGCAACGCCGCAGCCACGTCGATGGGAATCTCGGCCAATACAATCAGCGGTTGCAGGAAACTCTCAAACTGAGCAGCCAGAATAAAGTACATCAACAAAATAGACAACATTAAGATCAGCACCAATTCGCGCAACATCTTTGCATTGGAAAAGAAAGCGCCCGAAAAAGCCACATCCCATTTGTTCGTTCTTGCCACCTCATCGCGGGCCCCCGTCATCAAAGCCTCCGCATCATCCACTTTATAGAAACTCAACGGAACGAACTCTCCGTTCTTCCCCGAAGTAATTGCTTTAAGATCCTCCCCATGCGAAACCGTAACCAACTCGCGTAAAGGAACGGGAGTCGGAGCCCCGTTCCCATCCTTCGGTTGTGTATAAACAAGCGTATTCTCCAATACCTCATTCACTGTACGCTCTTTATCGGTAACTGTAATTGGTAAATACTGCTGAAACGAACGCAACATAGCCACCTGATTGGCTCGGAAAGCCGTTTTCAAAACCCTGTAAACCTCACTATATGGCACTTGATACAGCAGCAACTTTTCCTGATCAACAGCAATATTCAGTTGATTGTCGAATGCCACACCCGAAGGATTCAATCCCGTAGCATCCGCAATCCCTTGTTCAATCAGCCGGATCGAATCGGCTTTCGGAGCCAGCGCTTTATTGCGGGCATACAATTCGGCTACCACATCCGCTTCGCCGGTTACGAACAATTTCTCAAAAACTGTTTCGGGAGGCGAAAAGGCAACAACAGCCGTAGGATAATTCTGTTTAATCCATTTAGAGATACGCTTTTGCAACGGATCGATCTCTTTCGGATCGGATGTACGGAAATACACCTCAGCCTCAGTTGCAGACAATTCTTTATCCCGGTTCAGCAAAAATTGCTGTCTACCAATATAAGCCGTATGTTCCGCCCCCATACTATCCACCTGATTGCAAAGAGCTTCAACCCTTGCCCTATTTTCGTCCAAATGAATATTTTCATTCCATTCCACCCGCATGATAAGTTCATTCTGATCAATTTCGGGCATACGACTCGTAGGGATCTGATAAAAACAAAACACACACAACGGTATGGTAAGCACCAAAGCCAACACATTGCTTCTTTTGTGTCTGAATACAAAATCAATACCCTTATCGTACCATGCCCGTAACCTGTTATTGCCTGAATCGTGCCCCCATTGTTTGGCTAACCAGCCACGGTTTCCATGCATATAGACCAGTTTATATAGTACAGGCAACAATCCGATTCCGGTAAAATAACTCACCATCAAGCCTACAGTAACTGCAAAAGCCTGATCATAGAAAATTGCACCGGCAATTCCACTCATAAACACCAGAGGAACAAAAACCGCAATGGTGGTAAGTGTGGAGCTGAGCATCGGCGTAATAACCTCCGTTGTACCCAGGTCACATGCCCTCTCCAACGTTTCACCCCGGGCACGATACTGGGCAATATTTTCGGTAACAACAATCGAACTGTCTATCATCATACCCAGTGCCAGAATCAGGCCCGAAAGCGAGATTATGTTGAGCGACATATTAAAAAGATAGAAAAATAGCAGGCTGATAACCATGCTAACCACCATACTCAAGCCAATTACTGCCGGACTTTTAACATCCCCTAAAAAGAGTACAGCTACAATACAGATAAATACAAATCCCAGAGAAAGATTCTGTTTAAGGTTTGAGATCGTATAGTCCAGCAACTCCGTCTGATTTCGCGAAATACTAAATTCAATATCCGGATAAATACCTGCAAAATAATCCATAGTTTCTTGCAAAGCCTCCTTCATATTATCCATATTCTCGTCGGCCTGCTTTATTACAGCCAGTGTTACAGCCCGCTTTCCGGCCGACAAAGAAGCACCTGCCGACTTCTCCGGAATGATGGAAATCTTAGACAAGTCCTTCAGCTGGAATATCCGTCCCCCCTTTCGCAGGTATATATTCCTGACATCCTCCTCCGTACGAAGCAATGTCGAAAATTTAATATTATATTCGTAATAGCCATCACGCACCGTCATACTACCCGGTTCGATATTGTTGGCCGTCAACGCCATCTCAATATCTTCCTGGGTTATACCCGCCATCTCCATCATTGCACGGTCCGGAACAATCTGCAGCTCACGCCCCACCTGCCCCGTCATATCCACCATCGCCACTTCCGGAAGCTGTTCGATACGACGCTTAATTACGGTTTCGGCAAATTCACTCAAATTAAGAAATGCCTCCTCATCCTGCTCACCACCTTTATCCGAACGAAGCGTCAGGTTCAGACAAAACACCGGAATATCCGTAGCACTTGCTTTTACCACCCGCGGACGTTCCGCATCGCGCGGAAGATAATTCATCGCCGCGTCAATCTTTTCATTCACTTCAATAAACGCCAGTTCCGTATTCGTTCCAAAGTCGAAGCTCAGACGAATAATCCCCGAACCGTCGCGCGCTTCACTCTTGATGTCACGCAATCCGGACAACTGCATCAGCTGTAGCCGGATCGGCTTTACAATTGTATTCTCAAGCTCGCGGGCCGACCTGTTCTCGCCCGCCACCTGCACCGTTATTTCGGGAATGGCGATATCGGGCAGCAAACTCACCGGCAACGAAAAATAGGTAGCCAGGCCCAAGATAAAACAAGCCGTAAAGGCCATCAGCACCGCGATAGGCCGTTGTAATAAGAATTTAATCATAGTACAGATACAGGAGCCTCATGGGCCAGGTTTATATTTCCGCTCACAATCACCACGTCACCCTCTTTTAATCCATCTTCCACCGTATAACTATCCACATTTTCCAGTCCGGTAGTTACGTAATTCCACATTGCTTTGCCCTTTTCGAGCGTGAAAACAACTTGTTTTCCCGAACGCAATACCACTGCCTCTTTAGGAACCACCAGCTTTTTACCAAGCAATCGCTGGATACGCACACGTACATTCATCCCCTCAAACAATTTGCCACCACCCGAAACCGCAGCCTTCACCTTAACCATACCATCGGCGTTTACAAGCGGATTAATCTCGGAGATACGACCCTCCACTTCGGCATCCGGAGCAGAAAAAGGAGAAACACGTACCCTGTCGCCCAACTTTATTAAAGCCAGCTCACTTTCCAGTACGGTAAAATCCGCCTCCAAACTCTGATTATCTATTACGGTACAAAAAGCTTCCTGTGGAGAAGCCGTATTAAGGGCCCTGGTAAATAAATTGGCAACTATACCATCAAACGGAGCAGTGAGTACAGCATGCTGCTCTTCGAACAAAGTAAGATCGTAATCGATACGAGCCTTATCGTAGCCACTTTTAACGCGGGCCAACTGCATGGTAGCCACAGGGACTTTGGCAGAGTCGGCCAAGGCATACCCCTGACCAATCAGAACATCCTGCAATTCCAGGCGAGCTCTTGACAAAGCATCCCTCGCCGCTTCGGTCCGCCGGTGCAAACGAAACTTATCCAATTCACCCAGCTTTTGCCCCTTTTGTACCCGGTCGCCATTCTTTACATATACGGCAGCAATGGTTTCAGCGGACTGAAACTTCAACTCCACCTGCCTGCGGGCAGACAACTTTCCGTTACTAAGCAATTCATGATCAAATTGAGACGGCAAAAGATTAATTACCGTTACCACATTCTTTTCGTCGGGAAGCACTGTTTGTACAGCTTCGTCATCCACAGATTTCTTTTCGCCGCTGCCACAAGCCATTGTACCTAAAAGAAAGAAAGCAAAAACCAGATAAGTGTGTTTCATATATTTTTTAGTTTCATTGGATAAACAAAGCATGCTGAACTCCAAATATAATTATTAATTCACTAAACAATCTATTCTAATCAATAATTTAATATAAATTACCATTCATAATACTCCTGTCTACTTCTTCACTTTATAGAACATCAAAACTGGATTACTATCCTCACTAATTTCTTGTAATTCTTTTGGGAAAACACTGGCGTCAATTGACAACTTTTCCAGAATAGTCATTGGAGATACAAGTGAAAAGAAGCAGTCCTGATAAACTCCAACAACAGGATAAAATACAGGAAGCTCTTTTACCGGATTATTCGACACCTTATTTCCAGCATAAATTATTTTATTCTTTTTCAAATCATAAAATACAGTCTGATAAAAACCGCTTTTCGAAAACCAGAAATATAAAATATCATCACACTGATAAAGATTGGTTATACCAAAGGAATAATCATTTTTAACCAGCTCTATGGGTTGAATCCTATCTTTTAACAACTCATCAGGTAGAGGATTTGGTAATTCAATATTTAAATATGGTATTAATTTATTGGGAACGAGACGATAAACCATAGTATCAAACCTTTTATTGTATAATAAGCTGCCATTATTATAGAAAAAAGGATGGCCCTCACCATAGTTCATACTATAATTTGAAATTTCATCATGCTCAAAAAATCTATTATCTATTTTATTCCCAATCGTAGAATAAAGAAGAGAATAATGCAACTCTTTATTGTCTGGATAATTAAAGTGGTCAGGGTTGTCAAAAAAGAAAACGCCATTAACAGATGCCATGCCCATGGGAGCAAACGTTGAAGTTGAGAGCGACGATAAAAATTGCCCGTCATTTAAATTATAAATATTAAGTTGACGTTTTCCGCTATCATATGCTATTAATTGATTGGATACTTTATTTATTGTAAAGTCCAGTAGGCTGAAAAACTCTTTGGGACCACCACCTTTATTATTGATCTGATATTCAATCTCTCCTTTCATATTATAACACACTATTTTAGGCGTGTCATCTAATACAAAAACTCTTTCATCATCAACAATAATCCGTTTAACACCACCCAACGGCTCATCATTTGCCAAAACGACAAAAGAACTCATTTCAAGCAATTGATTTACATTTCTAAATGCAGTATCTGCCAACTCTATTTTAATCGTTCGCAATTCATTCATCACTTCAACCACATCCTTTTCCGTATGTTTCCCTTTACAAGAAAGCATACAGAATAAAAGAACAACAAAGAAAATTCTTTTCATATTATTTCAGTTTTCTATTTAATTCAATATTATTCCAAATATTAATATACAATCATCAAATGATTCCCTGAGTTTTCAAAATTAATTAAAAAATGGCAACATACAATAGAAATTCAAATAAACGACCTGACATGTTGTTAACTAAGAATTAATGTCAGGCTAAAGTTATTTTAATCTCAACTATTTTATATCTTCTCCCAATAACATTATTATTTCCTTTCATTTTGAACAAGTGTACGGGACGGAGCCTTATACTCAGATATTCGAAAAAGCATCCGTCCCTCACTCTGTTCGTTACCGAACGATCCCGGTAATGGTTAAGATGATAAGGAAAATCACACTATTAATAAATTACAATTATAATCCGTAAGAAATCGCCTTATTACGGCATATATATTGAATGGTTAATGTAGTTAGCATAAGGCTGAACATAAAGCTTGTTTAATTTTTTTCATTTGTTTTGACGTTATGTAAATATTCGTTTAATACAATCATTATTCGTTTACGACTTTAAAAGTATATTTCATAATTGTATAATAGCCATTTTGGCGATGACAATTTGGTGATATTTTAACATTGTCATTAATGACATTTTAATGACATAGAAAATGATAGAGCCATTGCACTATTCATTAATTATTTATATTTTTGTACTTTAATAATTAACATATAACTAATGCTGACACCAATGATAAAAAAAACCATAATACTTTTATTCATTCTAATTACAAGCCTCATTTGTTGGCATTTCATTCTATTGAACTATAAGAAAGTGGTAGAGGCTAATAGGGAAAAAGTGGTCGAAGCTTTTAATAGATCTATCGAAACAGATTGGAAATCAAGATTAAAGCAATTAAATATACCCTATGTAATTTTATCAAATCAGAAAGGGGATTCAGAATATGCGACAATACAGGAAGAAGGCAAACCAACAATTAGAATAAAGAAAACCGAACGGATGAAAAAGCTGTCCAATTCTGAAAAGATGAATAATTCATTTCAAACGTTTCTTTATTCTACCAATCCTATAAAAATTGAAACGCTTGACAGTATATTTCATAAAGAATTATCGGCCGAAATTCCAGATGTTAAAACAGCTATTTTGTATATCGACAATATGAATAAAGATACTTTATACAGCAGAAAAGATACGCTTAATGGTATATCAGTAATATCAACAAAAAGGTATGATTACGGGATTCTAAACGAAATATCTTTAAAGGCTTCAACTGAATTGCCTGTTCTATATATTTTATTTAACGAATCAATTGCTCTATTAACGATCATATCTATATGGCTTATATTAATTATTCCTTCAATAATCATATTAGTAAAAGATATAAAAAGAAAGGCAACCCAGTTGTGCAGCCCGGCTGTGAATACCTGTAATGGATCTAGTCACTGCATTACTATCAATAATGAACTCATATTGGATACAAGCTTATGCCAATTAGTTGGAAACAACAAATCCGGTCCATTAACAAAACAATCAATCCAATTACTGGCATTATTGCTTAATAGTCCTGACTATTTTCTTACATATCAAGAAATTATAAATCAGCTTTGGGGACCTATCGAAAACAAAGGCCAGGAAAGACTTACTCAGTCTATTAAACGGCTTAGAGAAAGTCTGGAAGAATTTCCTGAGATTATTATTGAGAATCTTAGAGGAGCAGGGTATCAACTTAAAATTGACAATAAAGACAACAATAGCAAAAATAAAGATTGAAAGCTATTAATATATTTATGCTCAATACCATAACTGACAAAACAAAATATGAGAAAAAAAAACACAATCATACTACTATTTATTATCATAACTCTTACGCTAGGGTATCTATTTTATCTTTCATTTATTTTCACAAAGAATAGATGTTGCAGAAAGATTGATCAATTATTTATTAAGACAATACAAATAGATCAGAATAAAAGAAACGAGGAAACTAATACAAGTTATAGCATTGGGTCTTCCATTGCAATAACCACCGATAAATCTGCATCGAATCAACGATCTTCATCAAAAAAATATATTATCAAAAATGATTACAAGACCGTCATTCCTAATCCAGACAGCTTAAAGCATATATATAATACTCCCCAAAACCTGGACCACTTGTGAAGTCGAATAAAAAGGGTTTAATTTGAATTAAAAAAGAGTATTTTAGAGATGGGGAAAAGAACACATTACACGGCCGAATTTAAGGCCAAGGTTGCTATTGCAGCCTTAAAGGAACAAGAAACGCTAAGTGAGTTGGTTCATCGCTTTGGAGTAAGTGCCATGACGATCAGTAAATGGAAACAAGAGTTTTTAAATGGCAGCAGCAAGGTTTTTGAGGGTGCTCGATCAGCTGAAAAAGAGGACAGTGAGGAGGAAATTCAAAAACTACATGCTACGATCGGCCGCCTGACCGTCGAACGGGATTTTTTAGCAGATGCCTGCAAGAGAGCCGGTCTAAAAAAGAAATGAGACAACTTGTAAATCCCAGGCATAAAGAGCTCAGCGTTCGTTCACAAACGGAATTATTGGAAATACCAAGAAGTACACTGTATTACAAACCGATAGGAGAAAGTCCTGAAAATTTGGAAATAATGCAAAAGATGGATAAGCACCATATTGAACATCCCACTTGTGGCGTGTTGGGGATGCAGGATATGCTTCGTTTAAATGGATTTCAGATAAACCACAAACGAATCCGACGATTGATGCGCTTGATGAATATCCGGGTCAAATATCCTCAAAAAAGCTTGAGTAATCCGGGTGCCCGCAAGTACATCCTCCCTTATCTGCTTCGGGGACTTGATATTGTAAAGACAAATCAGGTGTGGTCCATAGATATCAGTTACATTCCTATGAAACAGGGGTTTATGTATCTAACAGCCATCATGGATGTGCAAAGCCGCTACATTGTGGGCTGGAGCTTATCCAACACACTTGAGAAAAGTGTTTGCCTGGATCTGGTTGAAGAGTCGATCAGAAAGTATGGTGCACCGGAAATCATCAACTCCGACCAGGGTGTTCAATTTACCAATCCGTCTTGGATCGAAACGCTTAAAGAAAATGGTATTAAAATAAGCATGGATGGAAAAGGACGTGCCAAGGATAATATCTGGATTGAACGATTTTGGCGCACGATCAAACAAGAGTATGTATATTTGAATCCGTGTGATGACGGACTGGAGCTTTATAAGGGAATCAGGAAATATATGCAATATTACAACTACAACCGGGCGCATCAGGGGATAGGAAGACAAATTCCCGGTGTGGTGTATAAAACGGTTGCCTGAGCGTTCTTTTCTTTTAAATGCAAAGAAAAGGTATGCTCCGATTCTTGAAAGGCTAAAATGAACAACCCTTCGCTAAAGCTACGGGTTGGCCTTGCATGAATCTACTCATACCTTAAAAAAGCATTGAAAAGAAAAAAACGAATAAAAATATTAAAAGGCCTTCATATAGGTAAAAGGCTGATCAAGTGGTCGAAAAAGAGGGAGTACTATATATATATCAGACCCTTCTGTATCATATAAATCCAATTAAGGTTACTTCTCTAGACAGCATCTTTAATTCTCAATTAAAAAGCAACAAACTAAATGCAAAAACAGCCGTTAGATACACGGATAATATTACGCACAAGAGTATAGTTAGTTTAGACGATTCTTCATTTATTAAGACCGCTTATACTACAGGTATAATTAAGTATGGCGTTCATGGAGAAATATCTCTCGAAGCCTTTGTTGATCTGCCAGTATTGCTAGTGCTTAAAGCTGGGAAAGAGAAACTATTTTTTATCCTTATTTTATGGATTCTTACAGCAGTAGGGTTTATTTTAGGCACGAAAAAAACCAAACAAAGTCGTCTAACATTGAATCAAGACGCAGTAGTAAAGGCAGAAAAAACACTAATAGTTAATGAAAGTAACATTTACATTAACGATGCTATTTATTTAAATACCAATAAGTTTCTTTTAATTCGAAACGAGTCTACTATCCCTTTAACAGAATTATTATGCAAAGTACTTACTTTATTTTTGAAAAGACCAAATCAAATCATACCTTATGATGAAATTATCAATGAGATTTGGGGTGAAATTGAAGTAAAAGGACAAGAAAGACTTACTCAAACTATCAAGAGGCTACGAAACAATCTGGCTGACTGTCCGGAAATCACAATTGAAAACGTTAGAGGATACGGCTATAAACTCATTATCAAAGCTTAGATATTGAAAGTTTAACAATTGAAGGTTTAACAGACAATCATCAGGATTTATGTAGACTCATTGTTTTTTGAGATGATACCATACTATAAAAGGATTATCTTCATTTTTGAGTTGTTTCGTAATTTCGCAAGCTTTTTCACCAACCATTTTATACCATTCTGAAGAAGAATAATTATCTCTAATAGCTATAATATCACTAGGGAATACATAACTAACAAGAGTATTACCGTCTACACCAATAAAATTTGCAAATGGGAATATCGGTAGCAAGTCATTTACCATTATTGAACTTCTTGCTAATTTTTTATCTTTAAAAGAATAGAAACATCTAACTGCTTCATGTTGTTGAGTGTAAGAGAAATAAAGGACATCATTTGTAATTAAATATTCACCTAAAAAAAAGCTATATCTATCCTTAGCACTTTCATTCTTAAAATCATTCCAATTCTCTTTTAACAAATATTCTTCAGGTAATTGATGTTTACCAAAATTTAAATTTATTTTCAATGCATACTTACCATCGTTGAAAATTTCATATATTTTTCCACTAAATGATGGGTGACAGTACAACCTGTTGTTTATATCTACAAAATTATAGTCGTTAATAATACTCGTGTATTTATCACGTTCTCTGTAAAAACATCGTTCATTTATAACGAAATTACTATCTGTTTGAAATATAGAATAGTTTTCTATTGATGATAAATGTTGGTTATCTGCATCTTGTGTATAAAAAATGAAATTATTTTCTGAAACCTGTTTAAACCTTAAACATAAAAAAGGAAGTTTCTTCGAATATTGAAAATTACCGTCTAATGTATAATAATTAAAACGACTAGCAAATTGGTCATAAACAATAATAAGGCTGTCATTAACAATAAAGTCTGTTGGCTCTTGGTATTCTCCAGGTGCTTCACCAAATCTACCTATATCCGTTATAAACACGCCATTAATATTGAATTTCTTTAAAGATTTAGTTTTATATCTGTCCAATATATAAATATCATTTGATTTTGTTATCAATTTGTTTATTGAACCAATTAAAGCATTATCGCTGCTGGAAAGTTGTACAAAGGTTATAGAATCGACCCATGTGTATATAACAATTGAAAAGTATACCATATTCCAGTTGAAAAGTATACCAGTGCTCATTGTTTGCGAAGATAAAAAAAGTTATCTAAACGCAGGTTAGATTCTTTTATTTTTGATCCATTTTTGAGTTTCTTTCATTCTAAAAGAATCACCGTTCATATTTATTAGATATGCTTTATGGGTTAATCTATCTACCATTGCGGCCGTGAGGATTGGATCTCCGAAGATTTCTTTCCATCGATCGAAAGCCAGATTGGTAGTAATAATTGTTGCTTTTCGTCCAGTCCTTAAGGAAAGGTGATTGAACAAGGCTTCAGCACCATCTTTGTTAAAGGATACATAACCAAACTCATCACATATTACCAGATCGTATTTAATAAACTTCAACTCCAGCTGGTGCAGCGTTCTGGCCGAACGGCATTCCCGGATCTGAGTAAGCAACTGGGGGATGGAAGTAAACAACACATTATATCCCATTTTACATGCATTAATACCAAGGCCGATGGCTATATGGGTTTTTCCGGTTCCCGGATTGCCGGCAAGGACTATATTCTGAGCGTTTTTAATAAACTCAAGAGTTTCTAATTCAGGCAATACGATTCTTACATCATCGGGCAGTTCTTCCCGGTTCAATTCCTGCAGGTATTTATACTGAGGGAATCCGGCACGTTTAACATGAGCTTTTTTACGATTCTCTTCTCGATGTGCGTCTTCATTCTGAAGCAGGGTGAAGAGGAACTGTTCATAGCTCCAGGAGTGGCAAACAGCTTCCTGTGTGGTATCTTGCAATGTTTTGCGAATGGAAGGCAACTTCAGCGTTTTCGACAAGTCTGTTATTTGCTGCCTTAGGTTGGATTCATTTTCTTTCATTATTATACTATTTTAGAGTTGTTGTTCATCATCATAGACCACATGGATAATTGCTTGATGGCAAAATCTTCTATCTCGTCTTTTTGTTCATGCTTGTAAAGCGGAGGTGTTTGATTGAGCCTGTTATATAGCAAGGTTGTAATATGTGCTGCTGTAACTGTTTTGATTCCGGACTGTTCGGCTTCTTTGCCAGCAAGAGCGATTTCATCGTAAGAGATTGCATGTTCTTTTGCGAAGATAAGCAGGTCAACAAAAGACTTTCCATTATCCGTAAAGTACTTATAATACAGCTCTTTGATTGATTCCGGAGCTTGTGATAACGCAACAGAACCACTTAAAGCACCCGGTTTTCGCTTCAGTGTCTGTAGATAATGATTGAGATTGAGCGACCAGGTTGAATAATAAGAACGTTCATGTTCCGCCACAGGGGCATTGTCCATATATATCAGTAACTTTTCACTGAATATTTTAACCTCGACCATTCTGCCTACCAACGTGTCGGGTACAGAGTAATGGGAGGTATTCAATGTGATGGTAGACCATTTATCTACTTTGAGTTCTCGCCTTTCAAAACAACCCATTGGTGTTGTATAGGGTAACAGCGAGCGAAGATCTTCCTCCAGTTTTGGCCTGATATCTTCGGATGCGTTTAGCTTCCTGCAGGTCTGGTGCAGATGCTCCGTTGCCTGTTCTATGGTATCAAAAGTGTCTTTTAGGCAGAAGGCTTTGCGGCGCAAAACCTCCACCGTACGTTCCACATGTCCTTTTTCGTTTCCTCGTCTGACATTACAGAACCGGTATTTGAAGCCATAGAATGCCGTCATTCGAAGAAGAGCCTGGGTTGGTTCCTTTTCATTTCCGGCAAAAGAAGCTACGGCTACACGCATATTGTCGTATACAACTTCATGGGGAACACCTTTACATTCTTCAAAATAGTTGGCGTGAGATTCCATAAAGGCCAGCGTGTCTTGCCGGTGAAACAGATCCCCCCAACGGCCATTGCTGCTACATAAAGCAAATGCGGACATGTACAGTTTCTGCCAACGACCCGCTATGCAAAGCTTTACTTCCCCCCAATCGAACTCCGCCTTCTCACCCGGGATATAACCCTGTTTGATAAAGCTTTCCTTTTCTTTTTGACTGCTTTGGTTGCTGATATAACCACATACTGTAGAATAGGATATGTCATAACCTTTTTCCACTAGCAACTCATGTATATCTTGTTTGAACATACGCTGCTTATGACGCCCGGACCGTTTCTTAATTTCGTTTTCCTCCAGACAATGGTCTATAATACGGATGATATTCTCGGTAAGACGTCGTTTGGGACGATTTTCTGTTTTATAAATTGGGGGCGTTAATATATACGCCTCTATCCTGGATTTATCCCCTTCCTGTTCCTTCAGGGCTTTGGTATACTCATCCAGGATACGGTGAACCGTAATGCGGCTAAAACCTAGTCTGCGTGAAATTTCCCTTTCACTCAAACCCTCATAATTTCGTAATCTGATAATTTCTGATTTGTCTTTCATGCTAATCATTTTATCTCTGTGCTGGTTTTTACATCACAAAGAAATTAAACGTTATGGAAGTAGTGCTTAATCTTGATTAATTATGTCAGCACTTGATTCCGTTTCGGCTACGCCTGCACTCCATCAAGTGCTGACATTAGCCTCTATTTTTTCTGATTAGCTGGTATACTTTTCAATTGGAATGGTGGTATACTTTTGAACTGTTATTTATACCCATGATGAAATCTTTATTTTGTCTACTAATTGATTTTTATCTACAGCTATGTCTATCGCTTGAGAAGATGCAATGTCCATGTCATGAACATTTTTTTCATATTGATTAGGTATAACATCCGAAAATAAGGCTAAGGAATTATCCTTTTGTTTACAGCCTGTTAATATCAATAGTATTATAATAATAATATTTAATTTCATAATTATAAAGCTATATTAGAAATAAAAACTAGTGATGCTTCTAAAAGCAAACCTTTAATAAATAAATATCTAATTTTAAAATAAAACAAATATACAATTAATATTTCAAACCTACATTTATTAACAACTAGTTTTCAATAAATACGATAACATTACTATTGCATTAAGTCGGAATAGTAGTCTACTATATAAAAGAGCCTGTAATTTTCAAGTGTGTTATTAAAGCTAATATTTTTTCTTTAATAACACAGTTTAAATTACAGGCTCAGTTTACTCGCAATGACAAGCAGTGTATATATCTGATTTCAAACACATTAATTCACATCCCGACCTATGTTTTCAATAGAATATACCAATACATTATCAAAATCTTCCAGGGGGTTCCATGTATAGATTTTATGACGCTCTTCATCAATACATAGTCTTATTAAATCATTATCAAATTTTAATCTTGCTACCGGGGCTAGGTTCCAATCGTACACCTCGATATAAAAATCGAAATGACGTCCCTTCAGGTTAATGGGAAAAGGCTGTAAGATAGTGGCCTCTTGACCTAAATAAGGCAAAAATAACAATTCCGATGTAGCACTTGGGAACATATAGTAAAAATAGTTTTTATACAATTTATCTGGATTAGTAGGAGCTAAGCCATAATTTTTCAGTTTAGCTCCTTCATGTACCTGAAATCTATAATCATCATCCAATTCTCCCACTTTGAATTCGTTTATATAATTAAATCCAACCACAAACTTGCGGCCTACATTCGCTAGATTAAACACATCATAATTAGAGTTGTATTTACTATCCATTACCTCTTTTAGCCCAGAATCAAATTCTAATGAATCAAGCGTATTATTCGTGTTCAAGTTATAGCTATACAATTTATTACCTATTCGTCCCATAGTTTGAAAAAGAACAATGGAATCATTTACATACGAAATATCCTGTGTTGGATATTGTATATCTATCATTTTTCTTTCATTTACTAATTGAGGTTTTGTATCTGAAACATCGTAAACGAAGATTTTATCGCGGGCAGAATCAAATATTGACAAACTGTTTCCAGTATTATTTTGCACTATCCTAGGTGCTATAAATTCTCCATCAGCCTGTCCCAACCGTCCGAAACTGAAACAAAACTTCATTTTATCCAGCGAATAGACATAAAAACAATCCTCTCCAGATATATATTCGTTCTGTACAATCAAGTAATCTTTCAATTTAACAATGTTTCCTGGGTTAAGAACCTCCTTTACCGGCATTTTTTCAGCCACCAATTTCACATCGTCACTAAAAACATCATTCATTTTTCTTACACTTGAGTTATCACTGCAAGAAAAACAAACACATAAAGCAATAGCTAATACATATTTCATTTGTCAATATTTACAAGTTAATTAATAATCAATTCTCAACCAGGTTAAATTTACGAAAGCTCAACACATCATCGTTGTAATCAGGATTCAGATAATGGCTATCACTTATGTAAAGACCATCTTCGCGAATAAACATCACGGTGGAATTATATGTATAGTCCGGGAAAAGCGTTTCTCCAATGATATTAAAATCCTTGTCTAATATAATTATTGAGAATCTTTTTCGTCCGTATTGTAAGAGTTCCAACCCATTTACGCCTTTTTCTATTTTCGTTTCCGGATAGGCGATGCGGTAATAGACATTTCTGTACTTATCAAAAAGTAAATTACCGTAATTGGGATTTTCGCACGCATCAATGAATGTTAGATTACCATAATCATCCAGCATTCTCACTTTGTCGATATACTTGCTTTTTACCTTCACCGGTTTTATAGAATCATGCTCTTGCGATGCAATATAAATAGTTTCATCAAAGTGGTATGAATAAACAAAATGCTTACCATCAAAACAACGACTCAGACCCTCTTCCACTCCAAATCTTTTTGCTTTATTATCAGCTCCGGGAAAGGAGAGATAATAATAAGGAAAGGCACGTATGGTTTTGTCTTTCAAATTAATTACCGCAGATACCGGATCTTTATCCAACCATCTGTTGCATCCGGACATTATATACATCTCATTATCAATCATTATAATAGGGCAGTATGTAGATGATAATGCACAATGTTGTGTTAGTTTTGTACCATCTGTGGCTTTTTCGTAACTAATAATACCCTTTAATTCTGCTTTTCTATCTATTAATGCAATATTACATTCATATGCAGCGGTCAGAAATATACTGTCTAAGGTATGCACATAGTATCCGATAACTTTGCCAACTCCATTAGGACCTTCATAGGCTGGTTTAACCTTAAATTCAAGCTTACCGGAATTCATATCGTAAAACAGTATTTCATTTTGATCCTGGTTTTGAAAGGTCAAATGCTCTTTCCCGTTTTCATCCGTAAAGGGAAACAATGCCAGAATAAAAGTTTTGGTATTGGGATCAAGAGCAAACGACAACTGTTTGTCGGATACTTCCAGCATATAGGATTTCTTCGTTTTAGCTTTCTTTTCAACACACGATATGAAGCAGAACAACGGCATTAAAAGGAATAATATCAGTTTAATTTTTTCCATAGATTATTTAGATCAAAGCTCAATAAGTAATAACTAAAGTTTATACCTTACAAATTCTCGAATATCTTTTGGCGATTTAAATGTGGAACAATAAAGATACTCTTCCTTACTATCTACCGATAATGTGTATACGAAACGATCCAACTTATAATTGCAAAGAAGATTTCCGTCCCAGTCAAATTTAAAAACCTCTACTGGTTTAAGATTTTCAGTATCATCTACGACTCCATTTATTCCCTGATATAAAATATAAACATGTTTGTCGGTTACCGTGAAAGACGAATAGGTTTTATAACTTTTATCACCTTCAAATCCAACAAATGGAATTGGACTGTTACTTTGAGGCAAAGAATATTTAAAATTATAATTGTCAGGACCTATAAGCGTTTTTACCAGGTTCAACGATTCATCGTAAATTTCGATTTTATCTTTATGTGCATCCGCCATCCAAAAAGCATTTCTTGTTTGATTCATAAATAAATGGACATCATTTACAGATGCAACAAAGTACTTGTACTTAGACATTGCAGCCTCCATAGTATTAGACTCTTCAATATTTTCATTGACTGTATATTTTTTAAGGGCAGTCACATTATTATTATATGTAGAGTCATTTAAATACCACATATGATAACCTATGTAATGGCTATCATCAATCGGACATATTTCAACATAATAATGTAATTCAGGATTATACTGAAAACGGTTCTTTGCAACTAGTTTTTTTGAGTGCAGTGTTGAATTCAAATCAACCGTTATATATGAGTAAGCGCCATCATCTTTCAGATAAAATACAGAGTCGTTACTGTTTGGCACATAGCAGTAACAGGTGTTAAATTCTCCCGGTCCATTCCCTTTAGATGCAAACTGAGTCACGATCTTCCGGCTATCAAGAGAAAATAGTTCGATCAAATGATCACAATGAGGCTGATTCTGTACAATAATAATACTATCATGCATCAAATAAAATGCTGCAGGATCATTTAATGTAGAATCATCCAGCGTAATTAATTCAGGGTTACTTAGTATTACCTGTTCTTTAAAATCATCCCGGGTAAAGTTAACAATGTTCTTTTCTGCTTTTTTCGAGCTGCATCCTCCTAAATTCAGCAGAAGAAAAAGTCCAATAATCCAAATATTCATTATTCTTTTCATATTTATAGGTATTTCATTGTATTCTATTCATTCACAAATGTATGATTCGTATGCAAAGTTTCTTAATTAATATGGTGATATTTTAATGACATTCATTGTTTTACACCAATGACAACTGTTAGCTGGATACTTCCTTGTAAAAGGATACCTCATTTTGGGTGCTAATTGAATTAGACGAAGGTAGTTTTTCATAATATAAGGGCTATGTGTTCTTTCATAATTTATACGATATAGTTATTTGACAAATCTAATTTATTTAATCAACTTATCAAACAAAACACACTAAAAATACCTGACATATTATTTTTTTTAAGAATATATCAGGTATTTTTTGTTTTTATCTTCTTAAGGTAAGATGTAGATGATGCTCTTGGCAACTCCCAATCTTTTTATTTTAGAGGCCTCGGTAAGAGTTTTAAGGTCTTTGATTGCCGCATAACGGGTACAGCCGTTAAGAGAAATGCACTGGGTGGAAGTTATACTGGTCTCCTTAGCCAGGAAATCGAGAATTCTTTGTTGCCGTTGCTGCGGAGTTAATGGGTTTTCGTTTCCGGAAGGCTCTCTTTTCATGGTCATTGAGACGAATTTCTGCTTAAGTTCGTTTGCACACCGGAAGTTTACCTTCTTGAAACGGACAGATGCCGAGCGTATTTTTCTATCTCCGGTAAGCTGTTTCGGGCAGGATACTGAAATGGAAAAATGGCCTATCTTATCCAGATTTACGATATTTCCCTCTTTAAGGTGTACACTGATCATGTAGGAAAGATTGTCGAGCACGCTTATAACATCGCCGGTGGAAACGGACGACATGGTGGCCAGTTCGCGGGCAATCTGTTCGGTCTGAATGGTTCTTCCGGGCACAATCCGCGCATGAAACGTTTCTTGCTCACTCTTGTTCCCTTTGGGCGGATTTTTGAATAGGTTATACTTTGCTGCCATAGTTATAAATTATTACGTTTAGTTTATGTTTAAATTTCATTGGTTAAGTGAACAAATCGTCCTACAATTGTCAAAATGCATTTCGACAATTGTCATAATGCATTACCACATATATCAAAATAGATTTCGACATATGTCAAACGATTCGTACACTTAATGCAAATATAATTAATCCTATTGATTTACAACCAGTTTACCCTATAAAAAGCACTATTATTGTAAATAAAAATTATGGTTTACGTTGCGGGCGAATTTTGATTAATGACAGATGACAGATAGATGATAGATGCAAAAAGGCATCTGTCAGCTTGTATCATCTTGTTTTACAGAGAAGTAGACCCTAAAAATGATAGATAACAGATAGTTTTTAAAAATTCAGAACCTAATGGCAGAGTATTTGGTTTTAAATTATATATTGCACTTTCAATCAATCAAATACGATCCTATGAAACGAAGAGAATTTATTCATGCCGCTGCATTAGGTAGTTTGGCACTCAGCATTCCGCAGGTAAGGGCTTTCGGATCTACCTGGAGCAACAATTTCGAGCTACCTAAACGGGTTTTAGGCAGAACGGGCGAGCGGGTTTCGTCCATTGCTTTCGGGGGTATTATGTTGAATGATCATTCGCCTGAATTTGCCAAAGAAATTGTTTCAAAGGCAATAGAGTTGGGGGTTACCTATTTTGATGTGGCACCCAGTTACGGTAATGCCGAAGCAAAGTTGGGTCCGGCCCTCAAACCATACAGAAAGAATTGCTTCCTGGCTTGCAAAACACACGAAAGAGGCAGTGAGGGTGCGGAGAAAACATTGAACCAGTCGCTTACCTATCTTGAGACAGATTACTTCGACCTGTTTCAGCTACATGCCATCACTACGCGTGATGATGTGGAGAAGGCTTTTGCTCCGGGCGGAGCCATGGAGGTGATTGAGAAGGCAAAACGGGATGGCAAGATACGTTATGTAGGTTTCTCGGCTCATTCGGTTGAAGCGGCTTTGCTTGCCATGGAGAAATATGATTTCGACACAGCTATGTTTCCCTTGAATTTCGCATGCTGGAACGCAGGCGATTTCGGTCCGCAGATTTATGAAAAAGCATTGTCGCGCAACATGGGTGTTATCGCACTGAAGGCTATGGCGCTTACGGCCAACAAACCCGGACAGGAAAAGTACGACAAAAATGTATGGTACCAGCCGGTAACCGACGAAGAGACCATGAAGCTGGCCTTGAAATTCACTCTTTCGAAGGAGATTGCTACAGCCATTCCTCCCGGAAAATCGACATTGTTTCTAAAAGCCATCGAATTTATGAAAGACTATAAACCCATTACGCCACTTGAGTCTGAACAGCTGATGGCACTGGCTGCTCAAACGCCTCCATTATTTGCCAACAAATAGGGTTAAACCCTCAATAAAGTGGCAGCTTTTATGTTAAAAACAGATTAAATTTCTATTTTTGACCACATTTTTTAGGATTATTTCACTATAAAACACAGATAAGATTACATTTGGAACAGTATTTGCAATGTTTGGAACTAGATTCTTTATGAAATTAGTTCTTACTTTGTGAATCGAAAAGTAAAAATAAGAATACAACCAAACAATAGGTAGTTTTATGAGCAAAGAAAAAAGAAGATTATTTACGGCATCCGTTTCGGTAGCCGCAGTATTGTTTTTGTGTTTATCACTCAATTCTTGCGGGAAGCAAGACCAGCAAAGAGGTCAGCAAATAAAAGAACTGGCTGTAATAACTCTATCGGGTGCGGATGTTGAACTTAGCAGTTCGTATCCGGCTGTAATTAAAGGAAAACAAGACATTGAAATCCGTCCGCAGGTATCGGGCTTTATTACCCGGCTGGCTGTAGATGAAGGTTCTGTCGTTAAAAAGGGACAGACCTTATTTATTATCGATCCTGTTCAGTACGAAGAGGCTGCCAATGCAGCCCGGGCAACGGTACAAGTGGCCAAGGCCAATGTTGCAACCGCCGAGCTTACTGCACAGAATAAGCGCGAACTGGCTAAGAACAATATTATCGGTGCTTACGAATTGCAGATGGCAGAGAATTCGCTGTTGTCCAGCAAAGCTGTATTGGCTCAGGCTAACGCCCAGCTTATCAGTGCCGAGAAGAATTTGTCGTATACCCGCGTATCCAGTCCGTCGGACGGTGTTGTGGGAAGTATTCCTTTCCGTGTAGGTAGTCTGGTTAGCCCAAGCATTGCCACTCCTCTTACCACGGTATCGGATATTTCGGAGATGTATGCCTATTTTTCGATGACCGAGCGTCAGTTGCTTGGCTATACCTCGACCGGTACTTCTTCTAAAGATATTCTGAATACGATGCCTGCTGTTAAGCTTAAACTGATTGACGGAAGCATATATGCCGATAGCGGAAAGGTTGAAACCATGAGTGGTGTGATTGATCAGGCAACCGGATCGGTAAGCATCCGTGCCAGATTCCCAAACAAGAACCATATCCTTCGAAGCGGCGGTACCGGAACTGTAGTGATTCCGGCAAAGATGGCCAACTGCATCGTTGTTCCGCAGAAGGCTACTTTCGAGATTCAGGACAAACGTTTTGTTTATGTGGTGGACGAACAGTCTACTGTTAAAAGTACTCCTATTGAAATATTCACTTTGGATGATGGTAAGAACTTCGTTGTTACTTCGGGTCTGAAGGCCGGCGATAAGATTGTTGTAGAAGGCATCTCTTCGCTTAAAGATGGTATGCAGATCAAAGCGGTAACTCCGGAGCAGGCTGCCGCAAAAAATACCGGAGCTAATAGTCCTGCCCAGGGAGCTTCGAAATAAGGAAGTGAATACTAAAACAGAAAAATATGAAGTTAGATAGATTTATTAATCGCCCCGTACTCTCGACGGTTATCTCCATTTTTATCGTCATCCTGGGTATACTGGGGCTTGGGTCGCTGCCTGTTGAGCAGTACCCGGATATTGCCCCTCCTACTATTTCGGTAAGTACCTCTTATACGGGTGCAAATGCCCAGACTGTAATGAATAGTGTTATCACTCCTCTGGAGGAGTCGATCAACGGGGTGGAGAACATGATGTATATGACATCTTCTGCATCCAACGACGGGATGGCACAGATTCAGATTTATTTCAAGCAGGGAACCGACCCCGATATGGCGGCGGTAAACGTGCAGAATCGTGTATCGAAGGCTTTGGGTCTGCTGCCTGCCGAGGTTACCAAGGTGGGTGTTATTACGGCCAAACGGCAGACCAGTATGTTGATGGTGCTTTCGTTAAACAGTCCGGATAACAAATACGACCAGACGTTTATTCAGAATTATGCCAGCATCAATGTTATCCCGCAGATTATGCGTGTACCCGGTGTAGGGGATGCCATGTCTCCGGGTGCTCGTACGTACACAATGCGTATCTGGCTGAAACCGGAGGTTATGGCGCAGTATAAGCTGATGCCTAATGATATAACGGCGGTTTTGGCCGAACAGAATATCGAGGCGGCGCCCGGACAGTTTGGTGAGAACGGCGGTCAGTCGTTTCAGTATATTATGAAGACTAAAGGTAGATTACAGCAAACAGAAGAGTTTGAGAATATTGTGGTGAAAGCTACAACCGACGGACAAGTTCTCAGACTGAAGGATGTTGCCCGTATCGAACTGGGTGCCCAATCGTATACAGTGAACACCTACACCAACGGTCATCCGGCTACTGTTATGATTATCTTCCAGACTCCGGGTTCGAACGCTACGGAAATTATCGGTAATATTAAAAGTCTTATAAAGGATACCGAAAAGGAGATGCCGGAAGGGTTGAAGTTTGATGTTCAGATGGACACAAGCGACTTCCTGTACGCTTCTATAAACAAGGTATTGAGTACGTTGCTTGAGGCCTTTATCCTGGTGGTGCTGGTTGTATACATTTTCCTTCAGGACTTCCGTTCTACGCTTATTCCAACCATTGCAATCCCGGTTTCGCTGATCGGCACCTTCTTTATGTTGTACCTGTTTGGGTTTAGTGTGAACTTGCTTACACTGAGTGCCCTCGTGCTGGCCATTGCGATTGTGGTCGATGATGCGATAGTCGTCGTCGAGGCGGTGCATGCCAAGCTGGACCAGGGCTATAAGTCGGGTAAACAGGCTTCGCTGGATGCGATGAGTGAGATATCGGGTGCTATCCTTTCTATTTCGCTTGTGATGATGGCCGTATTTATCCCTGTAAGCTTTATGAGCGGAACATCCGGGGTATTCTATCGCCAGTTTGGTATAACCATGGCTGTGGCTATCGGCTTCTCTGCCTTGAATGCCTTGACGCTGAGTCCGGCTTTGTGTGCGATTTTCCTGAGTCCGAAACATGGCGAGGGTGAAAACGGCAAGCGTAAAAGCTTTATTGATCGTTTCCATATTGCGTTCAATACTTCGTATGATATGCTTCTGGGTAAATACAAAGGTGGTATCACCCGGATTATCAATCACCGCTGGCTTTCGATGGGTCTGGTTGTGGTAAGTATTGTTGCGCTTGTATTTTTTATGAAAACAACTCCTTCCGGAATGGTTCCGAATGAGGATACGGGTACATTTATGATGGCTGTAAACATGGCTCCGGGTACATCACTCGAACGTACCGAGGCTGCCATGGCCGAGGTGAATGAAATTTTGAAGGCTAATCCCCTGATCGATATCAGTACCCAGATTAGCGGATACGGACTTTTATCCGGTAGCGGTAGTTCGTATGGTACCTATTTCTGCCGACTCAAAAACTGGGACGAGCGTAAAGGTAAAGGACAGGATGTTAACAGCGTTATCGGTATGTTGTACCAGCAAACGGCCAAGGTTAAGGATGCCCAGATATTTATATTCGCTCCGCCTATGATTACGGGTTATGGTGCAACCAGTGGTTTTGAAATGCACCTGGAAGATAAAACCGGGGGCGACCTGAATCAATTCTTCGGCTTCACGCAGGAGTTTATGGGTAAACTGATGCAGCGTCCGGAGGTGGCGGTTGTACAAACTTCGTTCAATCCAACCTTCCCTCAGTACCTGGTTGATGTGGATGCTGCCAAATGTAAGCAGGCGGGCATCAGTCCGAGCACGGTGTTAACCACGCTTCAGGGATATTACGGTGGTATGTATGTGTCTAACTTCAACCGGTTTGGTAAATTGTATCGTGTATACATCCAGGCTGATCCGCAAGACCGTATTAACCCGGAATCGCTCAACAAGATATTTGTTCGTAACGGAGCCGAGATGGCGCCTATCTCTCAGTTTATGACGCTTACCAAAGTGTACGGACCTCAGGTTATCAACCGTTTCAATATGTACACATCCATTGGTCTGAATGGTGCCGCGGCTCCGGGATATACATCCGGACAGGCTATCAAGGCTATTGAAGAGGTGGCTGCCGAAACTTTGCCGGTTGGTTACAGCTACGAATTTTCGGGGATGACCCGCGAAGAGCATAGCACGGGTAGCGGAACTACGGCCATTGTGTTTGCATTGTGTCTTATATTCGTTTACCTGTTGCTGAGTGCCCAGTACGAAAGTTATATTTTGCCTTTAGTTGTTATTTTATCCATTCCGTTCGGTCTGGCAGGCAGCTTTGTTTTTGCTCAGCTGTTTGGATTGGAAAACAACATTTATATGCAGATTGCCTTGATCATGTTGATTGGTCTTCTGGCCAAGAATGCTATCCTTATTACGGAGTTCGCACTGCAGAGAAGGAAATCGGGTATGAGTATCAAGTGGTCGGCCGTATTAGGTGCCACCGCCCGTTTACGTCCTATTCTGATGACTTCGCTGGCCATGATTATCGGTCTGCTTCCGCTGATGTTCGCTTCGGGTGTTGGTGCAAACAGTAACAAAACGCTGGGGGCAGGTGCTGTAGGCGGTATGCTTATCGGTGTGATATTCCAGATATTTGTGGTACCGGGATTGTTTGTGGTATTTGAATACCTGCAGGAAAAGATCAAACCGATCGAGAAAACGGGTATGGATGTAGAAGAGGTTGTACCCGAATTGGCACAGTATAGTAATATTGATAAAGAATAACAGCATGAAAATACAAATCATAGGATGGATGTGTGCAACGGCTCTGCTGAGCAGTTGCCACATCTACAAATCATACGAACGGCCCGAAGTACAAACCGCCGGGGTGTATCGCGATACGGTAAGTGTAAACGATACCCTGGTTTCTGATACGGCCAACTTTGGAAACCTTCCCTGGAAGGAGGTTTTCCGCGATGCCAGACTTCAGGCACTGATTGAACAGGGACTGGCAGAGAATATAAGTATGCAGACGGCTTTACTGCGTGTTGAACAGGCTAAGGCCGGATTGCTTGCGGCCCGCCTGGCCTTTGCTCCGTCGCTGGCTCTTACACCCAATGCGTCTGTAAATAGTTTTGACGGCAGTAAGGCGATTCAGACTTATTCGTTGCCTGCCAGTGCCAGTTGGGAGATTGACTTGTTTGGTAATTTGATGAATGGCGCGAAAGGGGCTAAAGCCGGGTTGCTTGAAACAGATGCATACCGCCAGGCGGTGCAGACACAGGTCATAGCCAACATAGCCAACAGCTATTATACCTTGCTGATGCTTGACAAGCAGCTCGAAATTACAGAGAAGACAGCTGCTAGCTGGGGCGAGCAGGTAAGGGCTATGAAGGCGTTGAAGAATCTGGGTATGACCAACGAAGCTACCGTGGCTCAAAGTGAGGCTTATTACTATCAGGTACAGGCTTCGCTGCCGGAGATTCACCGTCAGATCCGCGAAACGGAAAATGCCCTTTCGCTGTTGCTGGGACAGACTCCGCAACGTATAGACCGTGCTACGCTGGAGGAACAGGAAATGCCGGATACCTTTTCGGCGGGTGTTCCTTTGCAGCTGTTATCGAACCGCCCGGATGTAAGGCAGGCCGAAATGGCTTTGGCCAGTGCCTATTACGCAACCAACCAGGCTCGTTCTGCCTTTTATCCAAAGATTACCTTGAGCGGATCGGCGGGGTGGACCAACAGTGCGGGTGGTATGATCGTAAATCCGGCCAAGTTCCTGGCTTCGGCTGTAGGTTCGCTTACACAACCGCTGTTTGCCAAGGGTCAGAATATTGCCCGTCTTAAAATATCCAAAGCTCAGCAGGAAGAGGCCCGTCTCGCTTTCGAACACAGCATCCTGAATGCCGGTACGGAGGTGAGCAACGCGTTGTTCAAGTACAAAGCGGCAGGCGAAAAGCGTACACAGCGCGAGATGCAGATCCAATCGTTACGTAGCGCGGTAGATAAAACCAAGCAGCTTATGCAGCTTAGTTCTTCCAACTACCTGGAAGTGCTTACGGCACAGCAATCGTTGCTGAGCGCAGAACTTACGGGTGTTAAGGATAGTTTTGATCAGATCCAGTCTGTTGTGAGCCTGTATCAGGCGCTTGGCGGTGGCAGAGGCGAAAGTAATTTTAAATAATCAGGATATGAATAATACAATTAGTCCACTGGCATTTGTCAGCCCCGATGCAAAACTAGGCGAGGGTGTTACCATTCATCCTTTTGCTTACGTTGATAAAGATGTTGTAATTGGAAACAATTGCACCATCATGCCTTATGCCAGTGTGTTAAGTGGTACCCGGATGGGAAATGGCAATCAGATTTATCAGGGAGCTGTGCTAGGTGCCACTCCTCAGGATTTTACCTTTCATGGGGATGAATCATTTCTCGAAATAGGTAACGACAATGTTTTCCGCGAAGGGGTATTGGTAAGCCGGTCGTCGCATGCGGGAGGAAAAACCGTAATCGGAAACAAGAACTTCCTGATGGAAGGAGTGCATGTTTGTCACGACAGCCGTATTGCCGATCATTGTGTAATAGGGATCAAGACCTTGGTTTCCGGCAACTCCATCATCGACTCGCACGCTATTCTGAGTTCGATGGTAATCATGTTCCAGGATACACACGTTGGAGAATGGAGTATGGTTCGCGGTGGAGCCCGTTTTAAAAAGGATGTTCCTCCTTTTGTTGTAACCACTGCCAATCCCACCTCCTATTATGGTGTAAACGTGAAGGTGCTTGAATACAATAAATTTCCCGAAAAGGTTATAAAGCACATAGCCCATGCTTACGAAATTATTTACCATGCAAAGGTAAGTGTTACGGATGCATTGATTAGAGTGGAAGAAGAGGTGCCGATGAGTGATGAGATCCGTTCGTTGGTTAAATTTATCAGAAGCTCGGGAAAAGGTATCGTCTGATGTTTCTGAGTTTCTAAATGCAACTTCAGGCAAGAAGGTCCGGGCTGGTTTCAGCTCCGGACCTTTTTTATGTCCGCTTCCCTGCCGGACATCTTGTTTTAGTTTTGGACTACTTATGAATGCTTTTCTACATGCGGGATGCTTCCAGCATGGATCCGAATTTGGAAAGATCGTCTACAATTACATCGGGTTTCAGTTCGGACTTCTCGGCATCTTCCAGGGTGCTCTCTCCCGAAAGTACCAAAACACCTAATGTTCTGGCTTCGTACGCCATACGGATATCGGTATAGATACGGTCGCCCACCATGGCAACCTCCCAGGGGTTAAGGCGATGCTTTTGCAATATACCTTCCAGCATTCTGGGATCCGGCTTCCCGATTACCATATCGGGTTTGCGACCGGTTGCCTCTTCCAGACAAGAACATATTGCACCGCAGTCCACCAGAATATTGGGAGTGTCGGTGGGACAAACTTTGTCGGGGTTGGTTGCCAGATAGGGAATCTGCTTGGATATCCACCAGGCAGTCCTGCACAGACGGGAATATACAAGGGATTTGTCGAAACCCACAACAACCGCATCGGGCTTATCCTCTGCACTGTCTGCCGTCAACTCGAAGCCTGCCGCCTCGAATTCGTCCATCATACTGGGTGTTCCCAATATAAACAGCCGTTTTATCTCCGGATAGTTGTTTTGCAGGTACTGAATGGTTGCCACTGCCGTTGTATACATTTCGTCTCTTTTAACCGGAATTCCCATCGCCTCGAGATGCAACAGATAATCTGTTATGCTTTTAGACGGATTGTTGGTCAGGAAAGAATAGCCGATACCCAATTTATCCAGTTTCTCTAAAAACGAGATGGTAAAGGGAAACAGCGTGCTTCCGTTATAGATAGTTCCATCCATATCCAGTGCTACGTGTTTGATGTTTTTTAAACGCTCGTGCAACTGGATGAATGAATTGATCTTCATTTTATGTATGTATCTGTTTATTGTAAATTCCATTGTTCTAAGTTATTTAGTTCCATATCCATCTGCTTTCGCATTCCTCGTGTTCGGCCTCCTCTTTGGTAAGACCTTCGGGAACCAGTGCCGGCAGGCCTACCGACTGCGGGGTATCTCTCATAGTAAACCACACACCTACCGCACCCAGCAGTGCGATAATGGAAGGTACGAAAAAGCACCACCTCCAACCCAGCGAGACCACATACCCGCATACGATTACAACCAACCCGGCCCCGATGGAGTGAGAGGTATTCCATACAGACATTTTGGTTGCCAGTTCTCTGGGCGGCACCCAATGGGTAAGCATCCTGGCACAGGGAGGAAATCCCATTCCCTGAAACCAGCCGTTCAGCATCCACACGATACCGAATACCAATACTGCCGAGCTGAAGCCAAATACCACGTTACAAATGGCAGATAGCACAAGTCCCGTTACCATAAAATAGCGTGCGTTCACCCTGTCGCCTATAAATCCATTGATAAATTTGGACAGACCGTATATTAATCCGTGCAGGGTTAGAAACAATCCCAGCTCGGTTTTCGTAATACCCAGGTCTGCTTGCATGGCAGGCATGGCTATGCTAAGGTTTTTACGTACAAAATAAAAAAGAGCATATCCGATCATCGTTGCTATGATGGTACGTGTTTGCCAATATTTAAAACGTTGTGATGTAGCTTGGTCCATGTGATTTAAATGATAATAAAGTTTGTTATTTGTCTGTCTCGTCTAAGGTTATATATGTTTTTTCATGCTGCCGGTTACTTTATTTCCCAGATTCCGTCTGCTCCGAAAAGCTGATCCAGCCAGGTATCCAGGTATCCTGTACGAACCGCCAGGTCGAGAACTGTGTACCTGCGGCGGATGTATTGAGCCCGGATAAAGGCTTCGCGTAATCGTGAACGCGAAAGCCCGATCTGTTCCGGTTCTACGGGTGCTCCCACCCGTTCGAGTCGCCGTCTCAGTTCGGATAACGGGAGAAGCTGACTGCGAAGGCGGCTCCTGGTTTCTGCCCAATTGCTTTTCAACAACTGGAGCTGCTCCCTCAGTTCATCGGCCGGAATATACTTCGCTCCGGTTTCCTGAACTCCGATAAGCGGGAAGTCGGTTCCTTCGAAAAGCTTCAGGGCACGGGCATCCGACTCGTCTCTGTCCGGCCAAAGCCGGCAGGCTTTTTCAACATCCAGCTCACTTAGATCGGTCTGCAGCACCTGTTCGTAGAAAGCGGTTAGGGCTATCGTTCCTATGCTGACCTGAAATCCATGGGATACATGTTCGCCGTGATTGAGGAAATGTTCCATATTCCACAGGTGGCTGAACTGATGTTCTGCTCCGGAAGCCGGTCTGCTGGATTGGGTGGCCTGCATGGCAAAACCGCCAAGCATCAATCCTTCAATCAGTTTGCCGATAGCCTGTTCGCTCCCTGCCGCAATCCCTTCCGGATCCGACAAAGCACCGGGCAGTCCGTCTTGCACAACCGACCAGGCCCTTTTGTCTATCGCCTCCACCTGTAAGGCATCGGCCAGAGCCTTTTCTATGTTTGCATTCATCGCCTTACTTTGCTTGTGCTTTTAAAGCGTCGTTGACTTCTGTTGGGATATCCGATTCGATAATGTCCGGATGTGTGGCAATCTCCATCAGATATTTGCTGTGCCGGTCGGCAGCAGATGCCAGCTTATCGTGTGTAGGTGCCACCGAGATCATACACCTTACGCCGTGACTATGCAGTAGGTCCACTATCTTCCTGTTTTCGTCGTTGATGGATGGTCCCACATAGGCAATCATATTTTTCCATGGCACACCCGAAATAGCGATATCTTCGTATTCTTTCCAGTTTCGGGCGAAGACAGACAATAAGATTTCAGGGAAACGATCGTAGTAGTATCTTGCCTGTGCTCCGGTATGGACCGTCAGCATCACATAGTCGGCTGCATCGAGCTTACGGATTAAGTCGGCAATCTGTTCCATCGGAACATCTTTTTTATCCAGGTTAACGATGGTTTTGCCTTTGCTCCATAAGATAACCTCCTCCAGCGTAGGTATTTTATATGGAGTTACGTTGCCTTCGCTGTCTTTCAGCCGTATATGCTGTAATTCATTCCAGGTATAATCGACCAGCTTTCCTTTACCGGAAGTGGTACGATCTAAGGTAGCATCGTGCATGAGGACAATCACACTGTCTTTTGTAAGACGGGGGTCGATTTCGAATATGGCAGTCATCCGGCCTATTATGTTCTTAAATCCTTCTTGACTGTTTTCAGGGTAACCCTTCTCCCGTCCGCCCCGGTGACCGCTTACGATGATTGATCCGTCGGCCTTATATGCTATGTATTCGCTGATCGATGCGTGGTTCCGAAAAGGCGATGAAATCTTCGCATCGGACTGAGCAGTTACATTCAAAGAGGTTAACAATAAACCGGCACACATCAGTCTAAGGAAAACATTTTGCCGTTTTTTTTCATTCATATTATTCTAGATATTACTTTAAGATTACTCAATTCTACATAAAAGACAAATTCAATTGTAAAATGTCGTGAAGATAAACTTTTTCTACAAGATATAACCTTTGGCTAAAGAACGGAATTCAGTAATTTGTTCTTCTTCCCAGTTTCGATCCTTACACAGCTCCTTTGCCATAATGGATGCAACCATCGGGGCTACTTCAGCTGCCACCCGGGCATCCAGAAACAGCAGACGCACCCTCCGGGCAAGTACATCTTCCACGGTCTGCGCCATCTCTTCCCTTACAGCCCATACTACATGTGCCACAGTAAAGGTATAGTCTTTATGCAGCAACTGGGCATACTCCTTGTTTTCCTGTTTTAGCAGGTTTATTTTCTTTGCATCCGAACCGTATACATAGTCCCATGTGGAATCGTCGGTGTTGGTGGAATATCCGTGTACTTTAAGTGTTTTGGTAACACAAAGCCTCGGAACAAGGTTTCCCAATGCAATGGACCGGTCTACAGCCTCTTCCGCCATTTCGCGATAGGTGGTCCATTTACCTCCCGTTATGGTAAGCAAGCCCGATTTGGATTTATATATCTTGTGACTCCTGGATATTTCCTTCGTCTTGCGGGTATCGGATTGTGTGGGTGCTGCCAGGGGACGCAGACCCGCAAATACAGATAGTACATCCTTCCGGGTTGGTTTCAGTTCCAAGTATTGTCCGGCCTGATCCAAAACGAAATCAATCTCCTCTTCCAGCGCCTTAGGTTCAAGACAATGATTGTTGAGCGGTGTATCGGTTGTGCCCAACACTACCTTATTATGCCAGGGTACACCAAACAGGACCCTGCCGTCTTCGGTTTTGGGAATCATCAGCGCCGACTTACCTCCCAGAAACTTCCGGTCTACAACAAGGTGTATACCCTGACTTGGACGTACTTTGTTTTTGGTTTCGGGATTGTCTATCTTCATGATATCATCGACAAACACACCCGTAGCATTTATAATTACTTTCGTATTGAACGTATATTTCTCGCCATGAATGAGATCGGTAGCCTCAACCCCGTTCAGCTTTCCTTCCGGGTTCTTAAGTAGTTTATCCACCTTCACATAATTAAGGCATACGGCTCCGTGCTCTACAGCTGTTTCGGCCAGCGAAATGGCAAGGCGGGCATCGTCAAACTGTCCGTCGTGGTATACTACCCCACCTCTAAGTTTCGATTTCTTAAGTCCTGGAATTTCGTTTACCACCTTTTTTTTCGTTAATGGCAGCGAACGTCCCAATCCCAATCTACCAGCCAACAGGTCGTATAAGGAAAGTCCGATTGTATAGAATGGCTGTTCCCACCAGCGGTAATTCCCTATAATAAAGCGCATGTCCTTAACCAGATGAGGGGCGTTTTGCCTCATTCTTCCTCTTTCGTGCAAAGCCCCAACCACCATTTGTATATCTCCTTGTTGCAGGTAACGAACTCCCCCATGTACCAGTTTAGTGCTACGGCTTGAAGTTCCTTTCGCAAAATCACTCTGTTCGAGCAAGATAACATTATATCCCCTTGATGCGGCATCTACAGCTACCCCTAACCCGGTAGCTCCTCCGCCTATAACCAAAATTTCGCAAGTAAAATTCTTTTTGCAAGTTTCTTTTATTAATTCATTCCGATCCATAAGATTAACCATTAGAGCGCTTTTTATACTTAGTCTAGAAAACTTTGCAAATATAAACAAATAGAAATGATAAAAAGAAATTAAACGAAACTTTTATTTTCTTTTTATTTCTATTTATTTTTTGATCAAGATATTAGTTCCGTTTCATTTTATTTATCAATAATTCTATTACTTTTGTATATTCAAACTTAATCAGGTAGAAATATGATAAGCATTGCAGAAAGACATAAGTACATCCTCGACACGCTGGCGAAGGATGGATTCGTGAAGGTAGCTGATATTGCCAAGGCACTGGAAGTAACCACTGTAACAGTACGGAAAGATTTAAAATACCTGGAAGAAAAGCATCTGTTGTATCGTACGCACGGGAGTGCCAGTCCGATAAACCCTCTTGCATCCGACCTGAATGTAGTTGAAAAAGAAAAGATGAAAAAGGATGAAAAGAAAAGGATAGCACTGGCGGCCTGTAATCTGATAGAGGAAAACGACTCCATCATCATCGCTTCGGGGTCTACCGTTTATACCTTTGCAGAAAACATCACTCCGGGCAAGCACCTTACTGTTGTAACTGCCTCACTTAAGGTTTCGTTACTGCTGAATGATATTGCTGATGTGGACATCATTCAATTGGGTGGAACCGTGCGCAAAAACTCGGCATCTGTTATTGGCGATTATACCAACCGGTTCTTTACGGACATAACCTGTTCTAAATTATTTCTGGGTGTGGACGGTATCGATCCTGAAACCGGTATCACCAATTCAAATATTGAAGAGGCTCAGTTGAACAAGCGTATGATGGATGCTTCGTTAAGAACCATCATCCTGGCCGACTCGTCAAAGTTTGGTAAAAGAGGTTTCGGACGGATATGCAGTCTGGACCGCGTAGACGTAATCATTACAGATGCAGGCATCCCGGCTTCAATGGCAAAAATCATTGAAGAGGCGGGTATCGAACTGATAATTGCCTGACAGACGGTAGTACTGAGAATCACTTGTTGTAACAACCGCCACTTCTGCTTCCTGTTGCGGTAAAAACGAGAAAGTAGCTACCACCGTAGTAAAGTCCAGCTCGTAGTCATATATCTGCCTGTTATGTTAAAATCTTGAAAGTGGTTATAATTAAAGGTAAGTGTTACGGATCTACTGATTGACGACATCGACATAATCCAGATGTTGTACTTCGAGTTATAATTAAAGGTAAGTGTTACGGATCTACTGATTGACGACGTTGACATAATCCAGATGTTGTACTTCGAGTTACAATTAAAGGTAGTTTTACGGATCTACTGATTGACGACGTTGACATAATCCAGATGTTGTACTTCGAGTTACAATTAAAGGTAGTTTTACGGATCTACTGATTGACGTAGAAGATGTTATATTTAAATATTAGGATCGAATATAGGATCGTATAAAATATAAAACCCTGAAAGTTTTTATCAAACTTTCAGGGTTTTATATTTTATTCTCCTTATATCCTATTATACTACTTTTATATACGTATTAGACGTTATATCAAGCAATGTAATAAGGATCGGATTTACGAAGATTAGGGAAGCTCTTTAATTTTTACATTCTTATAAAGTACCTCGTCACCATGGTCCTGCAAAAGGATGTTACCTTCCTCCCAGTCGCCGAAGTTCTCCCAATCCCGGTACTTACTATAGGCAACTAAAGCACGCCACATCTGATTTCCGCGTTCGTATTCAACTATTTTCACACCGTTAAGCCAATGTTCAATCTTATTACCTTTAACAACCACCATCGCCGTATTGAAAAATCCGGGACGGAATGGTTTGGTTGAATCTGCTGGGATAAGATCGTACAACGAACCAAGGGTACGGTTTCCTTTTACGCCTAACTTAGCATCCGGGTGCTTTTGGTCATCCAGAATCTGAAATTCGCATCCGATAGATGATCCAGCTCCTTTATTGATTTCCGTATTTACAAAATACTTGATTCCGCTATTGGCTCCGGGAGTAATCATAAAATCGACTTTCAGGATAAAGTTCTTGTATTTTTTTACAGTAACAATATCACCGCCGTTGGTAGATTCGCCGCCATCACTTTTCATCACTTTCAGAATACCGTTATCGATAACCCAACCTTTAGAAGGGAAAGTAGTAAGCCTGGCACCTCTCCAACCTTCAGTAGTTTTGCCATCCCATAACAATTTCCAACCCTCCTTCGCTTCCTGATCAGAAATCGTATTGGCTATCTGGTTTACCTGAGGAGCCGATTGTGACTGAGGAGTGGCAAAGGCTTCGGGTGTAGAGGTACAAATCCGTATGTTACGCCAACTGATTGTTTTACCCTCCTGGTCTTTATTGCCGATAGCATGTACCTGCAAGGCGATAAATCCTTTATCAGTGGTGTTATCCAATAAATTTGCGCAAGGAACACCATTCACCCATGTACGGATGGAGTTACCGATCGCTTCGATCCGGGCTTTGTTCCATTCTCCACTCTTAAATGCTTTCTGGGCAGAAGGATATTCGGTAAGCGGATACAACCAACCTCTGCGGGCTTCATCGTAAATACCACCAGTCCATGCTCTCGAGGACGGATCTATCTCAAACTGATATCCATGAACCCGACCGTTCATGTATTCTTTCAGGCTGTTACTTCTGAACTGGACTCCGGAATTGAGTCCGTCCGCCACTTTGAATTCGAATTCAAGGATAAAGTCGGCATACGTTTTTTTAGTGGCCAAAAAGGTATTAGGTGTTCCCATTTTAGAGATACCTGTTATCTCACCATTGGCAACCTTATACTCGGCAGTTCCATTCAGCTTCTCCCATCCTTTCAGGTTTTTCCCGTTAAATAAAGATTCCCACTGAGGAGTTTGGGCGCACAAGGCTAAAGTAAACAACAGCATCACAGCTGTCAGATTATATTTTTTCATGTAGATAATTGAAATTAAACAGATTATTTAATCATATAAAACTCTTGCCATTCTTTACGGGGAGGAGTTCCGGCCAACAAAGCATCGGCAAACGGATTGTTTGTGATTCGTTTGGTCTGACGGTCGAACTGTAATTTAGCATTCAGGCGCTGAGCGATAACTCCCAATGAAAAGAGCTGACAAAGCGGACCGGCAATAGCGAACGGCGAACGGGTTTTCTCTTCTCCGGCACAGGCAAGCAAGAAGTTTGCAAAATGATTGGACGGACTCTTAGGTACTTCCGGCAGTTTGGAAGCCATGGCTTTTGCCTTCTCTTCGGGTATGATAGACAAGGTACTGCCATGTGAACCACCTTTAAAGGTAAGCTCTTTAGAGTAGATAATCTTACCCGGATTTAATTTGGCCGGCTGAATCTTGCCACCACCCACTGGAGGGATGTTCGGATCAATTTCTGATACACCGTAACCTTCGGGAACCGACGGAATGTTGTTCACACCATCGTACCACGTAACATCTACAGCAGGCATATTACCACGTTTGGGGAATTTAAACTGAAGAGTGGAAGACATGGGGAAGAAATAATCGTTATGCCCGTCCAGCTTCAGAGCATTAACCTCCGTTGGAAGTCCCAGATCCAAAAACTCGTGAGCCGTATCCAGGATATGTGCACCCCAGTCACCCAAGGCACCTAAACCAAAGTCATACCAGCAACGCCATTGTCCCAGATGAAAATCCTTATTATAGTCATGATAAGGTACAGACATCAACCAGGTATCCCAATCCAATGTAGCAGGGACAGCTTCTTTATCCGGGAATTTACGAATATTCGTATCCCATCCGTGCCAACGGCGCGGAGAGTTCATGTGGGCCGTAATAGCAGTTACATCTTTTATAATTCCGGCCTCTTTCCAGGCTTTGAACTGAAAATAGTTTGCTTCCGAATGCCCCTGATTACCCACCTGGGTTACAAGTTTGTTATTCTTACGGGCCATCTCCATCAGCAATTCAATTTCATAAAATGTTCTGGCCATAGGCTTCTCAACATATACATGCTTACCTAATGCCATTGCCATCATACAAATAGGAAAATGGGCATGATCCGGAACACCCACAACCACAGCCTCTATTTCGTTTCCCATCTTATCAAACATCACCCGGAAGTCTTTAAACTGTCTCGCCGACGGAAATTTAGCCATATTAGCCTGGGTATGAGGAGCACCCATATCCACATCACATAACGCAACGATGTTTGCAAGACCTGTTTTATCAAACTCATTCAGAATCTCACCACCACGGTTTCCGATCCCCACACATGCCAAATTGATGCGCCTGTTAGCTCCGCTTACCCGTTTCTGACCGGCTGCATTCAGGTTAACGCCTCCAACAGTCAATCCTGCCGAGAGAAGCATTGTGTTTTTTAAAAAATCTCTTCTTGTTGTCATTACAAAGAATATTAAGTAAGTTATTAAATTAGGTTAAATCGACAACGTGCTCGCACACATTCACTTTTAAAAAAAATGTAAAAACTGAATGGTTACAAATAGCACTGCTTAAACTCCATACATTTACACTGTCTAACGGAGCAAACGTACTCAATTTATCGGTAGGTACAATAGAGTTATTTACCAAAAAACTTTAGTATATTATCAAATTAACAAAAAATATAGATAGTAGACCTTAAAAAGACAGTCTACCGATGCAATACCAGCTTTCTGTATCTCAAAAGCGCCTCAACAAAATAATAATCGCCGTAGGTTAGCGGTACATCCACTTCCGAGTTTCCGGGAAGGTGACCCACTCCGTGCTTAAGTATAAAGCAGCCGTTTGTTCCTGTCTCAGCCAGATATTGAGGCGAAGCCAACGTACGTAGTTGCGATTCGGCAAAGGCCAGGTAGTTCTGTTTAAGGGGCTCCTCAACAAACTGACTCAATTCGATAAGCGACGAAGCCATGATCGCAGCAGCCGAAGCATCACGCAATGCATTAGGTATATCGGGCGCGTTAAAGTCCCAGTACGGAATTTTGTCGGCCGGCATATTGGGATGATTCATCAAAAAAGCCGCAATGTGTTTCGCCTGATCCAGGTAGCGTTTGTCTCCTGTTTCACGATACATCATTCCAAAACCGTACAAACCCCAAACCTGACCTCTGGCCCAGGCACTTTCGTCGCTGTAACCCTGATGTGTACACTTAACCTCCACATTACCGGTTTCGGGAACATAAGACACTACGTGATACGAACTGTAATCGGGACGGAAATGATTGCTGATCGTTGTATTGGCATGAGTAACGGCAATATCCCGAAAACGGTTGTCGCCGGAAGCCTTGGCAGCCCACATAAGAAATTCCAGGTTCATCATGTTATCAATAATAACCGGAAACTGCCATTTATTACTTCTCCCCCACGATTGGATGCAACCCACCTTCCCGTTGAAACGAGACGATAAAGACGCAGCTCCGTTTAGAAGCACCCGGTTGCAAGAGTCCACCCCCGTAATCCGTAAGGCATTTCCATAACTGCAATACAACATAAAACCCAGATCGTGGGTTCCTTTATTATACTGCTCTTTATTTATCCGGTTTGTAAACATCCATGCGTACTTCTCCAGCTCCTTATTTCCGGAGTTTTCATACAAATACCACAATGTACCCGGAAAGAATCCACTGCACCACCAAGCAGAGTTAGAAGTTACCAGCTTTCCCTCCTTATCCACGGTACGAGGTAAGGCATCCGGAATCTCCTCCATGGTTTTAGCAAGAAGCAAACTCTGAGATTCTGCCCGGCTGAGTACTTGGTCGATCACCTCTGCCATTCCAGGATCTGATTGGGCGTTTACCGATGGCATGATCAATAGAAAAGAAAATAAGATTAATAATGAATTTCTCATAATCATAAAATAAGGGATATAAATTATTTAAATAAAAAAGCAACATTATCCGATAAATCAATCCGGCCAAAAGTAAAACTTTTTCGTTAAATTGTGACTATTAATTCGGATAAAACAGATTTGAAAACTATATAAACCATCCTTATACTGTCAAAATCAGCTGTGAATGAGGGGCAGATTAAAGTTTTACCAGATGAAAGTAAAAAGAAGTTGTTAAAGAATAAAAAATAGTCTACTTTTGGGACAGATATAAACCTCAAAATGTTAACAGAAGATCTGAATATTGAAAACCAACAACAGGTGTGGGACCGTTTCAGGGAAGGAGACGATACCGCCTATTCTTTGATTTATAAAGAGTATGCCCATGTTATGTTTTCATTTGGCATGCGGTTTACTACAGACCGCGAACTGGTAAAAGACTGCATTCAGGACATTTTTGTGAAATTATACAGTAAAAGGCAGCAGCTTAACAGCACAGGCAGCATTAAATTTTATCTGCTTGTTGCCATGAAAAACGAACTATTCAATATTTTCAGGAAAAACATCACCTTTTATTCCATTCATACGATGGAGTACGACCTGGCGTCGGACATACAACTGGAAGATAAGCTTATCAACGACGAAGAAAGCATTGAGCGGAACAATATGATCTCTCAGATTCTCGAAATACTTACACCCAGGCAGCGAGAGGTTATCTACTACCGATACATTGAGGAACTTTCATTTGCAGAAATCGAACAACTTATGCAAATCAACGTTCAATCCATTCAGAATCTTATCCAGCGATCTATCAAAAAAGTAAGGGAAAAGTTTCCCGATTATGTGCTGTATGCACTATTCCCTATTATATTCCAATAATTTTAAAGGAAAAAACTTTTTTCTTACACAAAGTGAGTATAAATAAAATCCGGCTGTGTATTATATGTAGTTGGGTAATAAATCCGGCCCAGTAAAATATAATGACAAACGTTGATTATTCTAAATTTACATCCGAAGATTTCTTAAAAGACACGTACTTTTTGAAATCAATAAAAACGCCAACCAAAGAGTCGAATGCCTTTTGGGAAGAACAATTATTGACTGAAAAGATTCGGGAAAAGGAATTCAGGGTTGCAAAAAATATCATTTTGTCGGCCAATATACCTCACCATACCATTTCGGAGGAGGAGTTGAGTGAACTATGGAATAAGATAGAAAAATCCAATAAGCAAAAGCCGTTGCAACGGCATAGCCGACTCATTCAATTTGCATCTGTTGCAGCCAGTCTCGCCATCTTGTTTGCCCTTTCGTATACCTTCTGGAGTAAACAAAGCAATAACGACAGTTCTTTAATCTCAATTGCAAAATCGATGCAGATACAGGGAGATTCGTCGGCTGTGCAACTTATCTTGAATAATGAAAAAAACATTACGCTTGATCAGGAGAATGTAACTATCGAATACAATGCCACAGGAGACGTTATTGTAAACAAACAACAGGTAGCACATAATATCGCATCAAATACGAATGGACCTGCACAGTTGGCCGAAACGAATACATACAACCAGTTGATTGTCCCCAAAGGGAAAAGGTCGTCCATCGTTTTTGGAGACGGCACCAAGCTCTGGGTAAATTCGGGCAGCCGCATAGTCTATCCTATCAGTTTCGAAAAGGACAAACGAGAAATCTATGTTGAAGGCGAAGTATATCTGGAAGTCACCAAAGATAAAAGCCGGCCGTTTATCGTATCGACCAATAAAATGAACATAGCTGTGCTGGGAACCTCTTTCAATGTAACGGCCTACACGTCAGACAAGGAGCAGTCGGTTGTCCTTGTAACCGGAGCTGTGGAAGTAAAAACAGATAGTAATAAGAAAATTGCACTTACACCCAACAACCGGCTCACCTATACCGGCGGCCAGTTAGATGTAGAAAATGTGGATGCATCCCTCTATGTATCATGGGTGGAAGGCTTATACATCTATAACAGCGAAAAGCTTGGAACCATTCTGGACCGTCTGTCGCGGTACTACGGAAAGACCATCACCTATGATGCAAGGGTTTCCGAATTAAGATGTTCCGGTAAACTGGATATGAAAGACGAACTGCTGGATGTACTGGCCGGTCTTGCCCAAACGGCACCGATCACCTGGCAGTATAACGAGATAGAAAACGAACTTTGTATAACCTATAAATAGAAGAGCCTATGTAAGATAGCTGTTTATGTAACAAATGGACCGGAAAATACCCCCATACTTCCCGGTCCGGATTTTAATTTCAATAACTCACTAAAGTTTTAAACCTAAAATCTATACAAATGTATGATGAAAAATCGAAATATAAGAGCGTTAGATGCTAATATTGAGAAATTCTGTAGAATTATGAGAATCACGACTCTCTTTCTGATTATAGCAATGAGTATCAGTGCAAAGCCGGAGACCTATTCACAGTCGACTTTCTTTACACTGGAACTGAACAATCGGACGGTAAAAGAGGTATTCAATGAAATAGAAAAGAAGAGTAACTTTATATTCTTTTACTATGATAATGCAGTCGACGTGAACCGAAAGGTAAACGTAAACAGTAAGAATCAGACCGTCGATAAAATTCTGAACAAGGTATTTGCCGGTACGGATAATACGTATGTTATCAACGACCGTCAGATCTTTATTTCAAAGAAGTCCGATCTACCCCGTAATCCATCCACTACACAGCAACGGAATCTGGTCAAAGGGAAAGTACTGGACGAGAACGACGAGCCCTTGCCGGGCGCTGCCATATTGGTAGTAGGAAGTACGCGAGGCGTTACGACGGATATAGACGGATCGTTTGAGATTGAAGTAGGAGCAACCGAGAAACTTACCATCTCTTACTTAGGGATGCAAGACCAGATAATCACCGTTGGTAACCAACGCACTTTGGTTGTTAAACTTAAAGCCAAGGCCGACGAACTGGATGAAGTTACGGTTGTTGCTTTCGGTAAGCAAAAGAAAGAAAGTGTTATCGGTGCCATTACCTCTGTTACGGTAAGCGACCTGAAGGTTCCGGTAGGTAAGATCAGTACCAGTCTGGCCGGACAGATGGCCGGTATTGTTGCCGTTCAACGTTCTGGAGAACCCGGATCGGGAGCCGATTTCTGGATCCGCGGGGTTAATACCTTCGGAGCGAATAACCGTCCGCTTGTTCTGGTGGATGGGATTGAACGCCCCCTCGACCTTGTGGATACGGAAGATATTGAGACATTTTCCATATTAAAAGACGCTACCGCTACGGCAGTTTACGGTGTAAGAGGTGCCAACGGCGTTGTACTTGTTACCACCCGCAAAGGGAAAGAGGGAAAACCGGTGATAAGCGGCCGCGTTGAGTACGGGGTTATGTCTCCTACCAAAATGCCTAAAATGACCGACGCACTGGAGTTCATGAAGCTCTATAACGATGTATATAAAGAAGACAACAACGGTAATGTCTTTTATACCGAAGAGGAAATGAACAAATACCTTAGCGGTGTGGATCCCGATCTATATCCCAATGTAAACTGGATGGATGAGATATACAAAGACATGACCACCAGTCAGCGTGTCAACATAAACATCTCCGGTGGTGGAAAGAATGTACGTTACTATGTGGCCGGATCCATATACAACGAAAACGGGGTATTCAATGCCGAAAAGGGTGACGAATACAACCCTTCACTGAAATGGACCAAGTATAATTTCAGGTCTAACATAGATATTGATCTATCTAAAAGCACCATGCTGAACCTTAATTTATCTACACAGTATGATGTAAAGAACAAACCTGATACAGACGACCTCTGGATTTATTCATTCCAAACCGTACCTATTGCCATTCCGAAAGAGTATTCTGACGGAACCACTGCCCGTACCCCCATCGGAGTAAACCCGTACAACTTGCTTAATAAGACCGGTTACGTACAACAATTTAATAACAATGCCCAGTCGCTGATTGGACTTACACAAGACTTTTCGGATTTAATTACTCCGGGACTGAAAGCGAATGTTAAGTTTTCGTGGGATGCGGTAAACTCTACCACTACATCAAGGTATAAATCTCCTTCAACCTATTATGCCACCGGTCGCGACGAAGAGGGAAATCTTATTTTCAAGAAGAACAACGATGGAAACGACTACCTTTCGTTGTGGAGCGGCAGTAGCGGCGAGCGTACCACCTATCTGGAAGCATCGGTGAATTATGAAAATATTTTTGACGAAAAGCACCGGGTTGGCGGATTGTTCCTGTTCAACATGCGCGAACGCATCAACAACTTCCCCGGATCCTACGTACTGTCTCTGCCCTATCGCCATCAGGGTATCGCAGCCAGAGCAACCTATTCGTTTATGGATAAGTACTTTGTTGAAGGAAACTTCGGATACAACGGCTCCGAGAACTTTGCACCCGGCAAACGATTCGGATTCTTTCCATCCGTTGCATTAGGTTACATGATAAGCAACGAGCAATTTTTCACACCACTTTTACCGGTTATCAGCTCGTTGAAGTTTAAGGGATCGTACGGAACCATCGGTAACGACCAGATTGGCGGCGACAGACGTTTTGCCTTTAATCCGGAAATGCTTGTGGGCGGTGGATACGGTTTCGGCGAAGTAGGTCAGACTTGGCTTACAGGTATAGCCACAGGCTATCCGGGCAGTCCGAATGTATCCTGGGAAAAGGCCATCAAGATGAACGTGGGTGTAGAAATGGAACTGTTCCACTCCCTCAAAATCCAGGCCGATTACTTTGAAGAGAAAAGAGAGGGAATCTTTATCTTAAGAGAAAGCGTACCTTCGGTAGTGGGTATCAACGTTAACCCCTATGTAAACCTGGGTAGAATGAAGAACAGCGGTATCGACCTTTCGTTGGAATACAATAAACAGATAGGCGATTTCAATGTATCCGGAAGGGGAAACTTTACGTTTAACCGTAATAAAAAACTGTACGACGACGCTCCTACCCCTATTTACGACTACCAGAGTGTGATAGGTAAACCGTTGTACCAGCAATTCGGATTGGTATGCCTTGGATATTTCGAATCTGAAGAAGACATAGCCAACAGTCCGGTTCAGCAATATGGCGTTGTTCGTCCGGGTGATAGAAAATACAAGGATGTAAACGGCGACGGAGTGGTAAACAGTTACGACAAAGTAGCCATCGGAAGAACCCACGTTCCCGAAATCAACTATGGATACGGAGTAAGTATCGGTTGGAAAGGATTCGACGTATCCATATTTATGCAAGGCGTTGCCAACGTGACTAACTTTATGGACGGATCACCTATCAATGGCTTTGAGAATGCAAACCTGTTCCTGTCGGGCGTTTACGAAGATGTGGCGTTAAACCGGTGGACTGTCGAAAATCCGAATCCAAATGCCAAATATCCACGCATGTCGTCGTATATAAACCAGAACAACAAGCAATTGTCCACTGCCAAGCAATATGATGCCAGCTTCATGCGTCTAAAAAATGCCGAACTGGGATATACCATTCCAAAAAACATTACACAACGTTTGGGAGTATCCACCTTCAGATTCTATCTGCAGGGAGTGAATCTGCTTACATTCTCTAAATTCAAGCTTTGGGACCCGGAACTCAACAACTCCATGGGAGCAACTTATCCGAATATGAGAGTAGTAAATTTGGGTATTAATCTTAATTTCTAATAAATATGAAAACAAAAATCATTTATATCACCATACTGATGTGCTGTTTATCCTTCACTTCGTGCGAATCTTATCTAACCCATTACCTGGGTGATCAGATGACCGTGGAAGAGGTGTTTGACAAACGTGAAACAACTGAAAGGTATCTGGCTCAGGTATACTCTTTTCTTCCTAACGATAAGAATGTACTGGACAACATGGTACCCTGTTCGGACGAAGCCTATTTTTCGTGGACAGCCTGGGTTAATTACATTTCTCAGAACGATGGATCGTGGAATCCAACCACAAACAATTATCACACCTGGAGCAATTACTACAAAGGGATTAATCAGGCTACAGTTTTCATGAACAACGTGGATCTGTGTCTGGAAGTATCTGCCGAGAACAGAAAGATAATGAAAGCGGAAGCCCGTTTCTTAAGGGCATTCTATTATTTCCTGCTCTTCAGACAATACGGACCGGTCTTTATCTGGGGAGACAACACTCCTGACCTTACCATCCCGAACGACGAAGTGGACAGACATACGGTGGACGAATGCGTGAAGTTTATCTCGGACGAGTTAAGTCTTGCTGCGGCCGATCTTCCTCTCAAGATAGCCGACCCTTCCTGGTACGGACGTGCAACCAAAGGTGCCGCATTGGCAGCCAAATCCAGATTAATGCTTTATGCAGCCCGACCCTTGTTTAACGGAGCCAGCCTGTATAAAGGGATGAAAAATCATTACGGGAACTTCCTGTTCCCTCAAACCGCCGATCCATCCAAATGGGATCTGGCAGCTGCAGCAGCCAAAGAGGTTATCGACCTGGGAGCATACCAGCTATATAAAACCACAACCGGCGACACACCTTTTATGCAGGCCATCAACTCCTATTCGGGAATTTTCTTCGAATTATGGAACGACGAATTGATTTTTGCCCGCTGGGATGGCGACGGCTACAGCTGGGGTGTTCGTGCTGCTCCCCCCATGGTATTAAAAGAGGGATACGGAGGTTATGCACCTTCAATTAAACTGGTAGACACCTATCCGATGGGTGAATCCGGCCGATATCCTATAACCGGATACAAAAGCAACGGGACTCCTATTGTTGACGAACTTTCAGGATATCAGGAAGATGGTTTCGTTGATAATTATACACATCCTATAGACGGTACTCAGATAAAGGCACACCACAGTGTGATAGGCAGGGATGCCCGTTTCTACGCATCCATATTATGGAATGGTATGAACTGGATCAATACGTTCAACGGCACCAAACTGGTTACATTCTACGATGGAGGAACCTCTTCGTTCAACAACAAGACCGGCGACTTTGTAAAGGTTGGTTATATGTTCAGACGTATGAGCGATCCGCGTAACGACACCGAAAACGGTAAATGGGGTAAATTCAGCTGGCCTTTCTTCCGTCTGGCCGAGATCTACCTGAACTATGCCGAAGCATGCAACGAAATGACCAACCGGAATGAAGCCGAAGCTCTATTATATTTCAATAAGGTAAGAAACAGAAGCGGACTGAATAATATCGAAGTGGCCTACCCCGAGATAATCGGCAATCAGGCACTTTTCAGGGAACTGCTGCGTAAGGAAAGAATGGTTGAATTAGCCTTCGAGAATCATCGTTATTACGACATCAGAACATGGATGATTGCACCACAGGAAAGCAACGGTCCACGTTTCGGACGCGAACTGAGAGCTAAGAATTTCGAAGACTCATGGAAAAGAACCAGCGAGATCTGTTCACCCATTGTTTTCGAACCCAAGCACTATTTTTTCCCTATCCATCAGAATCAGTTGAACGAGATGAAAAACATCACTCAAAACTATGGATGGTAAATTGCAGCGAATCCTGCAGTCATTAAAGTATTAATTCAGTTACGAATAATAAATCATATCATATGAAAAAGAATTTAGCATTTATTATTTTACTTGTTTCTGTTCTATTTTCCGCTTGCGAAGATAACAGGATGGAGGGAATGATGGATGACCAGTTTTATCTTCTGAAAAATGGTGATTACATTTTGAAAGCCTACCGGCAGAAGAGTCTGGTTGATTTCGAAGTTTCAATATACAAAAGTGGGATGGGCACAGCCAGCGGAGAGGTAACCTTTGTGGCCGACGAAAGCGTGCTGAGCAATTACAATACAGCCAACGGGGTTTCATACAAACAGTTGCCGGCGGATTGCTATACGATAGACAACAGCACGGTTCAGTTCGACCCCGAAACCGTAAGCAAGAAAGTAAAGATCACCCTGGATGTTAAAAAGGTGGAAAGCCTGCAAGGCATCGGAAACAAGCAATATGCCATTCCGCTCAAGATATCAACTACCAGCGGCATATCTGTTGTTGCAGACAAGTCGGAGCTTATCTTAATTCCTGAAATCAGCGGCGGAATCAGACCGAACAGCGAAAAGTTGCTTTGGTCCAAGTCGTTAACCGAGATGGGCATCAGCGGAACCGACCATTTTACGGCCAGCTTTGCTGTAACCTCTTCCTACTTATTTGTAAACTCCCGTAATGCCGACCTCAAGTATTTCAATAAGCTTACCGGCGAATACGTTGGAACAATCGCATTACCGTTTAAGGGCAGTCTGGCCAACTTCACCATTGCCAACGACGATAAAGACAACCTGCTGATTACCAATCTCCGAAACAAGAACGACGGGAATCCATACCAGCAGCTTATCTACCGAATTACGGGAACCGGAGATCCGGTTGAATATATCAACTCGTCTCATATCTATCCTAACGGTCGGAAATTATCCATCAAGGGAGATCTGGATGGAGATGCGTTAATTGTATCCACTATCGAGAATTCATCCAAATTCCTCTACTGGACAGTCAGAAACGGTCAGCTTGTTTCGCAGGATCCGCAGGTATTCGAAACCCAACCGGGCACTATCGCATGGAACCTGTTTGGCGATGCCATGCCGCGGGGAACAGATATCTCCAACGGATTCTTCATTGCGGGCTATGGTACTTTACCGGGATTGGGCTATTTTGACAATCAGGGGAATATGGTATCGAAATACGACCTGAAGAATGGAGAGCTGGATCCGGCTGCAGGATTCTCAACCCAGGCACTTGACCTAACCACCTTTAATGCCGCCACTTATCTGGCTGTGGGAACTGTGGAAGGAAGCATGTATATGAACGGCCGTCTGCTGGACGTAACCTCTCCCCAAAACTTAAGTCTCAATCCACTGGATTCTTACCTGCTGGCTTTCCGGTTAAACAAATTCGGATGCAACAACAATGCGAATATGACCGGCGATATCCATGTGAAGACTTCGGGCGACGGACAAACAATGGAGATGTACGTACTGGGTACCAACGGCAGTATTGTAGCTACTCAGTTTGACTGCAAATCGGAAGAATAACAAATGAAAACGAGCAGAAGAATATTTATCAAGCAAGCACTGGCCGGAAGCACTTTATTGGCTTCCGGTCAATGGCTTCATGCCGGCAGACAGACTTCTGTCCTGCAGGAAACGGCCGCTGCACCTTCTGTTATCCGCCTTGCCCTGATAGGTAAAGGAGGCATGGGAACCGCCGATACCAATACGGCACTTATGGTTGAAGGTGTAAAGCTTACTGCTGTTTGCGATCTGTACGACAAAAGGCTGGAGGATGCCAAAAGAAGTTGGGGCGACAATCTGTTCACCACCAAAGATTATAAAGAGATCTTGAAAAGAGACGATGTGGATGTTGTAATTGTTGCCACGCCCGACCACTGGCATCAACCCATCTCCATCGAAGCGATGAAAGCCGGCAAACACGTTTATTGCGAGAAGCCGGTGGTACACAAGGTGGAGGAGATTAAAGAACTGGTTGCCACACAGCAGCAGACCGGATGCTACTTCCAGCCCGGAAGTCAGGGAATGGCCTCTCTTGGAAACCGGAAGGCCCGTCAACTTGTTTTATCCGGACTCATCGGAAAGGTAAACAGTATCGAAGCCAAATTTACAGCCGTACCTACCGAGCCGGGAAAATACTCAATTCCTGCCGATGCAAGCGAAAAGACCATTTGGTGGGAACGTTTTTTGGGCAATGCACCCAAACATCCGTTCCAACCTCAGCGATTCTTCTATTGGCGCAACTGGAAAGAGTATGGAACCGGTATTGCCGGCGATTTATTTGTACATGTTTTAGCCAGTATAAATTTCATTACCGACTCCAACGGTCCGGATAAAATTTACACCACCGGAGGCATCTACCACTATACAGACGGCTACAGGGATACGCCGGACATTATGATGGGATATTTCGACTATCCGGATAAAAACAATGTGGGAGCCTTCACCTTGTCGTTGTCGGCCAACTATGTGGATGCCTTTTCCAAGGAATGGGGCAGCACCTATTTCAAAATAACAGGCAACAAAGGGATGCTGGAGGTTGGCTGGGACAAAGTAGTACTGCACACCATTAAGGATGCGGACCTTCAGGCAATTGAAGAGCTGCCTGCCATCGGACAGGGAATAGACCAGGCTAAAGCCGAAACAGCCAATAAGGTGGTATTCCAGACAGAAAACGGATACAAAGGCGGGCACTACGACCATTTCAATAACTTCTTTAAGGCAATACGTACCAAAAGCCAGCTTACAGCCGATGTAATGTTTGCGGTTCAGTCTGCCGCCCCTGCGTTATTAAGTTATAAAAGTTATCAAAGCGGACTTCCGGTTTACTGGGATTCCGAGAAATTGAAAATCAGCAAAAACAGAAAGAGAAGATGAAGTACAACGTGACATTAAATTGGATCTTGTTTTTTCTCATTGCATGCACGGTGCAGGTACAAAGTCGGGACAAAACGGATGAGAACAAGATTTTCAAACTGAGCAAATCCGAGAAAAAAGAAAATTTCAGATTTCTCTTTGACGGATCTTCCATGGATAACTGGGTGGGCAACAAAACCGAATATGTATTGGAAGACGGATGCATTGTTATGCGACCTCAACAAAACATAGGAGGCAACCTGTACACCAAAGATTCCTTTGATAATTTTGTTTTACGCTTCGAATTCATGCTCACCCCCGAGGCCAACAACGGTCTGGGTATCCGTCACCAAACGATGGACGATAAGAACTATCAGGGAATGGAGCTGCAAATATTAGATAACGAAGCACCGGTGTATGCCGACTTAAAACCCTATCAATATCATGGTTCGCTGTACGGATATGCACCTGCCAAGCGCGGATTTTTGAAAAAGACCGGCGAATGGAATCAGCAGGAGGTTATAGCCGATGGATCCCGGATTAAAATTACACTCAACGGAGAAGTGATATTAGACACAGACATCAATGAGGTAACCAAAGATATCCCGGCAGAGAAAATTCAAAAAGGTTTGCTTAACAAGAACGGCCGTATCGCATTTCTTGGACACGGGTCGGTTGTGAAATTCAGAAACATCCGTATAAAAGAAATCCGTTAGTTATAATAAATTACACTACGATTATGGAATCATCCACTGTCGTAGTGTAATTATTTCTCTGCATGAACTTATAATTTCAACTATTAGATATCTTTTTTGATTAAAAATGATAAAAAAAAGCGCTATACTTATTGTAATTATGCGGACAACAAGCTATCTTTGCACTATTAAATAAACCTGTTGACTCCAATGGATTTAGCTTGTTAAATTATGAAAATACAACACTCACTTTTAGTATCGGTATTTGTTATCATTGCAATCGGAACGCTATTTATGTCTATTGTAAAAAAAGAGACCAAGAAAGGGATACTCTCGGAAGTTACAATGGTCGCAAATAATAAAATAGTTTTACGTTTTGATAACGACAGCTCCCTTTATTACGTTAACATTTACGAAGAGCAAATCAATGTTTCGAAATTTAATTCTCAATACATTGGGAAACCCCTCGAGATTAAGTACAACAAACCTATTTTTTTCGACTCAAACAATTATCCTGTAATTTGTGTCAAGGCCGATTCTAAAACTCTTTTTTCAATCGACTAAATAATAGTGTAATAAAGTAATAGGAAACAATGGCCTGCAAAGCAAGTCATTGGCATTGGTGTGTCGTTATTTAAAGTCAGAAACCTGTCCAGCTTGAATTAATTGCGAAAACATCTGTCATCCCTCATTTTTAGCCTCACATCCCTTTATTGAAGCGGCTTCTGAGAATGACAGATGCCTGTGACAGATCCTTTCCATGTGTCATCTGTCAGCAAATTATCATACGGGAACAGCACCAGGTCTTTCACTCCCTCCTCCCCTTGTGCTGAATGAGCTTCGGATTCAATCCTCCAACTCAAATCAGAAATATATAAACTACTCTCACAATTGGATATTCCGAACACCCGTCGTTAATTTTCTCTGCAAACGCTTGCAATATTTCCTGCCTAATCACAATTACCGATACTTAAGAGAATAAATCTTTTTATCCGGCATTTAAATACTTAGGCTTGTAAGTATTCGGTGTAGTACGTGTGCTAAAATAGTATTATTCTATTTATAGCTTTAGCAAGATAATTTTTTAGATTACTTTTTCCAGTTATGAGGTAATAGTTCCTTGTAATTTTTGGGATCACAGTTTTGTACCCTGGTCAGGCAATCCATTAACCAGTGTGTTGGGTTTACGTTGTTTTCTTTACATGCACCCAGTAAAGAGAAAAATATAGCAGCGGTATGTGCCGCATCGTGTGATCCGGAGAAGAGGCAATTTTTCCGGCTCAGGGTAATTGGGCGTATAGCACGCTCCACAGCGTTGTTGTCAATAGCCAATTCGGCATCATTGACATAATGAGATAGCTGTTCAAAGCGGGTATACATATAACGTATTGCCTTATCAAGTGGAGAGTCAGGGGGTGTTTTCAGCAGGTTTTCTGTTGTCCAGACTTCCAGCCCTTTAATTATCGGGTACGCATTTTCCTTCCTCAAGTTGGTTGCCTGGGCATTTGTTAGTTCTTTTTTCCGTATTTCGTCTTCCACGGCATAAAGTTTTCCAATTTCATCAAGCACATAACGTGCCGATGGCGGATCATAGCTTTCGGCTTCGACAAACTTTCGCCGGACATGGGCCCAGCAGCACAGATGTATCTTCCCTTCCAGCTTGTCGAAAACATCATAGACTGCATAACCATCACTTTGTACGATCTCGGTTTTTCCGCTTAACAGTGTACCTAACGCTGAAGAGCTACGGCCCGGGTGGTATTCAATATATGGACTTTTGCAATGGGGCAGATAAAAAACCCACATATACCCCTGATGCAACGATCCGGGTTTCTCTGATTCCAACACCTTATGAGGAGTTTCATCAGCCTGCACGTAACGACTCGCTTTCAGCGTCTCACGCAGTTCATTATATATAGGCTCTATACATTGGGCGGTCGCAGTCATCCAGTTGCTGACCGTAGAAGCCGACAAGTGAACCCCTTCGCGTGAAAATATCTCTATCTGACGGTTTAGTGGAAGATGGTCTGCATACTTAGATACGGCGATATGGGTCAACGCGCTCTCCGATGCATTGCTCCGGGGATAGGCCATTGTAGGAAGGGGAGCTATTACAATACTTCCATCAGGGAGTTTGTAGCGCGGGCGTACCAATTGCTCCACATACAACTTGCGCGGCTGAACAGCATAACGCTCGGTAACCTCTTCACCCATTCTGATCGCTCCGCTCAGATCAACCGATGGCTCCAGAACTTTGCTGATGCGTGGAAGTTCTGAAGGAATAGGTTTGCGTGCATGCGAGATCTTTTTCTCCTTGAAGCTTTTACGAAAACGGGAATATTCTTTGTCCTTTTCTATCTCTTTCTGTTCTTTCTGCTTCTCCTGTTCTATATTCACATTTTGTGGAGACTGAACAAAGCAGATGCTTAATTGGGAAGGATCCAGAGGAAGCCGTCGTTTTTCACTGGAGCTTCCCCAGCAGAAACGATTCAAACAGACCAGCTTCCAGCGCAGGCGGTCAATCTCTTCCTGCGCTTCTATAAGTTCAAGTTTACTTTCAAAGGCCTCTTGCTTCTTCTCATAGATCTCTTGTTCTTTCGCAAGAATCTCTTGTTTCTTATCAAGGATCTCTTGTTCCTTCGCCCGGATAGTTTGCTCATTCTCTAAGATCTTTTGCACATACTCCAGATCCTTCTGTTCACTCAAACGAAGCCTGTCCAACAGGCCTTGATACTCCTCTAAAGAGAGTGTTACAGACAAGGGAGGAAGAGTTTGTATCTGATCTTTTTTCATGCCACAAAGATATGTAAAAACAATGGTTTTAACAAGCAAGCTATGTATTAAATCGCTTGTATAAAGCGTGTTACATTCTTTTTAACCGCCTTCTTTTAACCTCTCTTTTTTCAGATAACAAGCGGTTGATTTCTTGCCAGTCACTAGTCCGATAGCCCCCTGCAATTTCCTCTTTTTTAAGACGAAGCACTCCCTGCCGAAGCTGACGGTGGATGCTGATATATTCGCCGGAGAGGCTGTAGAGCAGGGTCAAAGAATGTTTATTTTTTCTTACAAACACATGACATTCTCCCTCTTTTGGATAAAATCCCCAACAACGCTTCACTTTCCCGCATAGACTGTCGATACTGTAGGTGGATCGTTCGGGCAACATGTAAAGATAATAGGACCACTCTGGATTCAGTAATGAAAGCACACCACGGTTACGGATTAATAAATCAGCCGGTGAGCGGATACCTAAATCTTCTTTCTCAAATTTATAACGCCGACAACCATCAAAAATAAATAATACTGAATCAAATGAATTACGTTCTGAAAGTAATGATAGTAACTTCTCATTACGGTCTGGAAAATACAATACACTATATGACATCTTTTTGAGGACAAAGAAACTTTATTATACTATATAATAAGACACGTACTACACCGAATAGATACTTAGGCTTGTAAGTATTCGGTGTAGTACGTGTGCTAAAATAGTATTATTCTATTTATAGCTTTAGCAAGATAATTTTTTAGATTACTTTTTCCAGTTATGAGGTAATAGTTCCTTGTAATTTTTGGGATCACAGTTTTGTACCCTGGTCAGGCAATCCATTAACCAGTGTGTTGGGTTTACGTTGTTTTCTTTACATGCACCCAGTAAAGAGAAAAATATAGCAGCGGTATGTGCCGCATCGTGTGATCCGGAGAAGAGGCAATTTTTCCGGCTCAGGGTAATTGGGCGTATAGCACGCTCCACAGCGTTGTTGTCAATAGCCAATTCGGCATCATTGACATAATGAGATAGCTGTTCAAAGCGGGTATACATATAACGTATTGCCTTATCAAGTGGAGAGTCAGGGGGTGTTTTCAGCAGGTTTTCTGTTGTCCAGACTTCCAGCCCTTTAATTATCGGGTACGCATTTTCCTTCCTCAAGTTGGTTGCCTGGGCATTTGTTAGTTCTTTTTTCCGTATTTCGTCTTCCACGGCATAAAGTTTTCCAATTTCATCAAGCACATAACGTGCCGATGGCGGATCATAGCTTTCGGCTTCGACAAACTTTCGCCGGACATGGGCCCAGCAGCACAGATGTATCTTCCCTTCCAGCTTGTCGAAAACATCATAGACTGCATAACCATCACTTTGTACGATCTCGGTTTTTCCGCTTAACAGTGTACCTAACGCTGAAGAGCTACGGCCCGGGTGGTATTCAATATATGGACTTTTGCAATGGGGCAGATAAAAAACCCACATATACCCCTGATGCAACGATCCGGGTTTCTCTGATTCCAACACCTTATGAGGAGTTTCATCAGCCTGCACGTAACGACTCGCTTTCAGCGTCTCACGCAGTTCATTATATATAGGCTCTATACATTGGGCGGTCGCAGTCATCCAGTTGCTGACCGTAGAAGCCGACAAGTGAACCCCTTCGCGTGAAAATATCTCTATCTGACGGTTTAGTGGAAGATGGTCTGCATACTTAGATACGGCGATATGGGTCAACGCGCTCTCCGATGCATTGCTCCGGGGATAGGCCATTGTAGGAAGGGGAGCTATTACAATACTTCCATCAGGGAGTTTGTAGCGCGGGCGTACCAATTGCTCCACATACAACTTGCGCGGCTGAACAGCATAACGCTCGGTAACCTCTTCACCCATTCTGATCGCTCCGCTCAGATCAACCGATGGCTCCAGAACTTTGCTGATGCGTGGAAGTTCTGAAGGAATAGGTTTGCGTGCATGCGAGATCTTTTTCTCCTTGAAGCTTTTACGAAAACGGGAATATTCTTTGTCCTTTTCTATCTCTTTCTGTTCTTTCTGCTTCTCCTGTTCTATATTCACATTTTGTGGAGACTGAACAAAGCAGATGCTTAATTGGGAAGGATCCAGAGGAAGCCGTCGTTTTTCACTGGAGCTTCCCCAGCAGAAACGATTCAAACAGACCAGCTTCCAGCGCAGGCGGTCAATCTCTTCCTGCGCTTCTATAAGTTCAAGTTTACTTTCAAAGGCCTCTTGCTTCTTCTCATAGATCTCTTGTTCTTTCGCAAGAATCTCTTGTTTCTTATCAAGGATCTCTTGTTCCTTCGCCCGGATAGTTTGCTCATTCTCTAAGATCTTTTGCACATACTCCAGATCCTTCTGTTCACTCAAACGAAGCCTGTCCAACAGGCCTTGATACTCCTCTAAAGAGAGTGTTACAGACAAGGGAGGAAGAGTTTGTATCTGATCTTTTTTCATGCCACAAAGATATGTAAAAACAATGGTTTTAACAAGCAAGCTATGTATTAAATCGCTTGTATAAAGCGTGTTACATTCTTTTTAACCGCCTTCTTTTAACCTCTCTTTTTTCAGATAACAAGCGGTTGATTTCTTGCCAGTCACTAGTCCGATAGCCCCCTGCAATTTCCTCTTTTTTAAGACGAAGCACTCCCTGCCGAAGCTGACGGTGGATGCTGATATATTCGCCGGAGAGGCTGTAGAGCAGGGTCAAAGAATGTTTATTTTTTCTTACAAACACATGACATTCTCCCTCTTTTGGATAAAATCCCCAACAACGCTTCACTTTCCCGCATAGACTGTCGATACTGTAGGTGGATCGTTCGGGCAACATGTAAAGATAATAGGACCACTCTGGATTCAGTAATGAAAGCACACCACGGTTACGGATTAATAAATCAGCCGGTGAGCGGATACCTAAATCTTCTTTCTCAAATTTATAACGCCGACAACCATCAAAAATAAATAATACTGAATCAAATGAATTACGTTCTGAAAGTAATGATAGTAACTTCTCATTACGGTCTGGAAAATACAATACACTATATGACATCTTTTTGAGGACAAAGAAACTTTATTATACTATATAATAAGACACGTACTACACCGAATAGATACTTAGGCTTAAAAGAAAAAATCGTTCGACAATTGTCGAAATGCATTTTGACAGCTGTCGTAATACATTTCGACATATATCAAAATCGATTTCGACATATGTCAAACGATTCAAACATTTAAGTAAAAAACATTCTATATAGCTATAAAACAATTAGTTTACTTAAGGTAAAAAGCTTGTTTTACGGCATATAAATTTACACATAACGAACATACGATAAATAGATCCCTAAACCTCAGGAGATAGAAGGTGCAATTTCAATAATTTACACCTTTAGAGTTCCACTGCAGATAGTTCAGCAATCGCTTTCTGATAATCACGTTCGGCTTCCAATGCCTGATTTACAGTTGTATAGTACAAACCAATTTCAACTATATAGTCCAACAGTGAAATTTCACCCGTGTCAAGTGCTTTTTTCAGTAAATCTGTATTGTTTACGTTTGCCAGCGACTGACGATACTTTTCGGCAATTACTTTCAATCCATTTGCCCTATTGTAAAGAGATTGAAGTTGACTGTAGAACTGTTGTTTACGGTCAGCTTCTCGCGATTCGGCTGCCGAAACAGCAACTTTTGCTTGTTTCACACGGTTTTTATTTTCCCACAAGGGAATGGAAATACCAACAGTAAATCCCTGATATTGCTGACCAACAACTTTCTCACTCATATAACCTGTCGAAAAAGTAGGCCAGTTTGAAGCCTTACTAAGGCTAACCTGACTTTTTCCAACTTCAATTTCCTGCTTGATATAAGCCAGCACCGGATTTTTTTGCTCAGCCTCTGCATACCAATCATTAAAATTCAGCGGTAATTGTGCTTGTACAAATTGGTCTTCGTCCAACGCTATATCCACACCGCCGTTAAGCCTTCTCAATTGCGACAATAAAGCATTGCGTTCTACCTCAACACGAGAAAGCTCGCCTAGAACAGAGGCTAGATTCAATTGAATCTTATTATATTCCAAACGATTCGCATCTCCTCTATCCAGTCGGTCTTTATAGCCTTTAGCAATGGTTTCAGCGTGTTGCATGCGCACATCCAATTCTCGTTTCAGGGCGTTAAAGTAGACTAAATCAATACAATATTGCTTCGCTTCCAACAGGATATTCATGCGATCGGCTTTATATTGAAATTCTATCAAAGTATTCTGTCCGTTGGCTACACGACTTTTCATTCCCGAAATAGTCGGGATATCGAAAGTCTGCTTTATATTGATATCAGTTCGGGAACCAATATTACCCGGCTTTCCCCACAAATAGTTGAATTCAACTTCAGGATTGTCAAGGTATATACTCGTTTTATTTCCTAATTTCTGCGCATCAGCAGTCAGGCGTAACGATTTCAGCGTTGTGTTGTTTGCCTCAATCGAATCTAATACTGAATTTATATTATTCTGGGCAATCAACGGAATGCTCACCAATATTGTCGATATTATTATTAATATTTTCATATTCTTTAAGTTTTACTCTGTTACTTCATCGTCTGTTATTACCTCTTCCACAATTTTCTTATTGGTTAAGAGATACATAATAGGAATAATAAATCCATTAAGGAAGGTTGATGTAAGTAATCCTCCAAGAATTACTTTCGCCATAGGACTTTGAATTTCGTTACCCGGTAAATCACCACCTAAAGCTAATGGTATAAGAGCTAATCCCGAACTTAGCGCAGTCATCAAAATCGGATTCAAACGGTCAAGCGAACCATGCATTATACTTTCAAATGCCGACATTCCATCATTTTGAAGATCGTTATAGTGCGAAATAAGCAACATGCCGTTACGCGTGGCGATACCAAACAGTGATATAAACCCAATAATTGCAGGAATACTGATAACGCCGTCTGTTAAGAAGATAGTAAATACGCCTCCGATAAGTGCCAACGGAAGGTTCAACAGGATGACTGCCGATTGGGTAACGCTTCGGAACTGAGCAAACAACAGCATGAATATAACCATGATAGAAAAAATGGAAGTAATAAGTAAAATACGAGACGCCGCCTGTTCACTCTCGAACTGTCCGCCATATTCAATATGATAACCTTCGGGCAATTTTATTTCCGAATTTATTTTCTTCTGCATATCGTTTACCACACCCCGTAAATCTCGCCCGGCTACATTGGCAGAAATAACGATTTTTCTCGCCACATTTTCACGGTTAATTGTATTGGGACCAGTAGATGAAGAGATTTCGGCAATATAGCTAAACGGAATTTTCCGTCCACCGGCATCAACAATCAGGTTGCGGATACGTTCAGTAGTTGTGCGATAATCATCGTCTACTTTCAGCGTTAAATCAAAGGATTTGTTGCCTTCATAAACCTGCGAAACTACTTCCCCGGCCAACATTACATTAACAATCTCAGCAAATTCGGGAGGTGTAATACCATATTTAGCCAACATTTCACGTTTGGGTTCTATTTTTAATTGCGGACGATCCACTTGCTGTTCCACATTAAGGTCGGCAACACCTTCCACATCCTGAACAGACGCTTTGATTTGATTGCCTATTGTGAACATTTTATTCAAGTCTGTTCCAAAAAGTTTAATGGCAATATTGGCCCGTGTACCGGACAACATCGCATCAATACGGTGGGAAATAGGTTGCCCAATTTCAATATTCACACCCGACAAGACTTTAAGTTTTTCACGAATTTCGGCTAATACTTCATCTTTCGAACGTTTTTTAAGAACAAAAGGGGCTTCTATTTCCGATACATTCACGCCCAAAGCATGTTCGTCCAACTCGGCACGCCCCGTCTTTCTCCCTACAGTTTGTATTTCGGGAATAGACAACAATATGTTTTCGGCGATACGCCCCATCTTATCTGATTCCTCCAACGAAATACCGGGAAGTGTACTAATATTGATTGTAAACGAACCTTCATTAAACGGCGGGAGAAAACTGCGTCCCAATGTAAAGAATATAATAACCGTTGCCACCAGCACCACTCCCGTTCCGCCAAGCACCAATTTACGATGGTTAAGCGTCGATTTCAATGCTTTTCCATATACGTTTTTCAGTTTACGCACTACATAAGGATCACTTTCGGGTTTATCGTTATTTTTCTTTGGCTTATCCAACAGATAACTACATAGAACGGGAGTCAGCGTCAACGCCACCACTGTCGATGCAATCAATGCCACGATAAACGCAATACCAAGTGGAGCCAGCATACGGCCTTCCATTCCTGAAAGGAAAAATAGTGGAACAAAGCTGGCAATAATAATAAGAGTCGAATTTAATATTGGCATCCTAACCTCCTTTGAAGCCTCAAAGACCACTGTCATCACAGTTTTTTGCTCGTCCTTAGGTTTCTGCCTGTTTTCACGCAATCGTTTAAAAACATTTTCTACATCTACAATGGCATCGTCAACCAACGAACCAATAGCAATGGCCATACCACCCAAACTCATGGTATTGATGGTTAGTCCCATTAATTTAAGGGCCAAAATCGAAGCAACCAACGAAAGAGGAATCGTTATTAATGAAATAATGGTTGTACGAACGTTCATAAGGAAAACAAATAGAACGATAACAACAAATATTCCTCCTTCGTAGAGCGATTTCTGAACATTACCTATAGAATTATCGATAAAACGAGCCTGACGGAAGATATCCGTGGATAGTTTCACATCCGAGGGAAATGTTGTTTTAAGTTCGGCCAGCGATTGATCCAGCTTGTTTGTCAGTTCTATTGTGCTGGTAGCCGGTTGTTTGGTAACAGTTATCAATACAGCAGCTTTTCCTTTTTCTGAAGCGATACCTAACTTGGGAGCTTTATTGCCTATTTTTACCTGAGCGATGTTTTCAAGCAACACCGGTACATCGTCCATACTTTTGACAACAGTTGCACCCAAAGAAGCAATATTGTTCGTGGAGAGTAAACCACGGATTATATATTCGTTTCCGTATTCATACAGTACTCCCCCCGAAGCATTTTGATTCATTTCCGTTACTACTTTTATTACTTCATCAAGGCTGATACCGTAATGCTTCATCTTTTCAGGATTGAGCAAAATTTGGTATTCCTTGATATCGCCGCCTAATACGGTTACCTGCGCCACTCCCCCGGTAGAAAGCAGTCGCGGACGTATAGTCCAGTCTGCCAACGTACGCAAATCCTGCAAAGATGTAGTGTCGGCCGTCAACCCTATAATCATTAATTCTCCTAAAATGGACGATTGCGGACCTAAGGTAGGATTACCCACATTAGAAGGTAAAGCATCTTTAACTACGGCCAATTTTTCGGAAACTATTTGGCGGGCGCGGTAAATATCCGTTCCCCAGTTAAATTCGACCCACACAATTGAAAACCCGGTGGTAGACGACGAACGTACACGACGCACATCAGTTGCTCCGTTTACAGCAGTTTCTACCGGAAAGCTAACCAAACGCTCTACCTCTTCAGGCGCCATACCTTTGGCTTCAGTCATTATAACTACGGTTGGGGCATTAAGATCAGGAAATACATCAACTTCCATATTGGTGGCAGTATAGGTTCCCACTATCATCAACAGCAGGGATGCTACCAGCACAACCATCCGGTTATTAAGCGAAAATTTTATTATCTTGTTTAGCATAAAATTCATTTTAGGAGTTAATGACTGTGACTATGTCCTTCTGGCATGATAGACGAAACGGCCGCTAATTTGACTTGATAAACACCTTTGGTTACCACCTTGTCGCCCGCTTTTAGGCCGGAAAGCACTTGTACTCTGTCTCCGTTGCTTTGCCCAAGAGTTACCTCTTGTTTTTTATACCCCTCTTCATCCAATTGCAGATAAACGAAATTCAATCCCTGCTCTTCAGTTAAAGCCGATACCGGGACAGAAATTACATTCTCCAGAGGGTTGGAAAGCAAATATACCGAAACGAATGAACCCGAAATGATATCGCCTATATTATCAAATTCAAACGTTACCGGGATATAGAATGATTGTCCGCCTGATGCTTTACCAAACGACAGTAAACGTCCGTTCAGGTCAGAAAGCTTATACACCTCATTGTCGTATGATGTCTGAAAATTAGCACCACCTATATTTTTCAGTGATTTGTAATAATTCTCTGATACCTCCGCACGCAATTGAAGGCGTTTGTTTTGCGAAACAGTAGCGATGGGTTGACCTACCGAAACATAGTCACCCTGGCTTACCAAACGATTCTTGATGAAACCGCTTATAGGTGATGTAATCCGTACACCACTTGAGGTGATATTAGCTGCCTGTGCTTCATAAGCTGTTTTGGCAGTTTCATAACGTAAACGGATTTGTTCGTATTCTTTAGCGGAAATGATATTATCTTTTATCAATTTTTCGGCACGTGAAAACTCTTTTTGAGCGGTTTCGTAAACAATTTTTACTTTGGTTGAAGGATCACCTTCTAACAGATTTTTTGCTGAAACTGTTACAATAGCCTCACCAGATCTAACAGCTGCCCCTTCTGTAATGGATCGATTGGAAAAAGATACAATACCGTTGGAAGTTGATACTATCGTGGCCTCATCACCTTGCGAAGCTTGTATTTGTCCGCTTGTTTTGATTACCTGCTGAAATGCACCCGGAGATACTGTCTCTACAATTAAGCCAACAGCCTCGGCTTGCGTTTTGGTAAAGGAAATTTCGTCGGTATGATTACTCTCACCTTTGGCATGATCGTGTCCGTCATCGTCAGAGTGATTATGGCTTTCTCCCTCAGCTTGCGTGTGGATACCTTTAGAATCTTCATTATGCTCTTCTTTTCCCTGATTACAGGCCGTGAAGAATATCACGGCTATAATGGTTACAAATGATATATACGTTTTCATTTTAATATTGAATTGTTGAATAAGGGCAACTCAGTTTACAGCCTGTTCTATAGGCCGTAAACGGGATATTATCCTTGATTAGTAAAAAATACGGAATAGATAGCGAACTCCTGAATTAAATTCAGAAGTAACTATTGTCCAGGAATGGTCAATAATTCAAGAAATAAGAGCCGGAGGTGCCCTTAGATTGAGGAAGCTGCTTGTTTCAGCAGATTTGTAACATAAAAGATATTCTCCCCATTCGGATTCGAGAATCCCGGAGTTGTCGGTATTATAAATCAAAAAATCCGCAACAAGGATTAAGATAGGATAAAAGTGTGTATGGTGATGATTATCGCACGAAACCGTACAATTTACTTCTTTATCGGATGTAGAAGCAATGTATTCGAGTTCCGCCACACAAGATTGCCCTTGTTGCCCTTTATCTGGCGCGTCATTGTGGCTGGTATTCTTATCGTTTACAGCATTATCCAGTTCACAATGTTCCATTATCACACAGGCAATACCATGATGATGATGATGCGGTACAAAAGTAAGCAACAACAACAGCATCGTTGATAGAGAAATGAATGATATGGATAAATTCTTTTTCAAACTATTTTCAACCTTTAATTATGCAAAGATACAATTTAGATTCTGCAACTAAGTTGCAATTTTACTACATTTTCCGCAAAAACCTTTAATAACCAGATTCACACCCTCAATTTCAACATCCGTTGGCAAATCGAATTGTGGGATATGGATGTTATTAAGACAAAATGCTTTTTTACAATAATTACAATAAAAGTGTGCATGCAATTCCTCTAAGCTGCAATTACATTCAGTATTGCATACAGCATATTTTACAGACCCCGAACCATCATCAAAACTATGTATTAATTGTTGATGACGAAATAGATGAATGGTACGCGAAATAGTAGATTTATCAACGCTTATTAATTCATTTTCCAAATCAGCCAAGGTAAATGCCCAATCAAAGTTTAACATGGCTTTTAAAACCAGCATACGATTGGAGGTAGGTTTAATATTCCTGTTTTCAAGAATTTTCAATATTTTATCATTCATTTATTTCTTGATGTGTTTCAATGATTAAACTTTGAAGCTTTTGCTTAACTTTGTTTCAAATTCAGAAAGAACATCCTTACAAATATCTATATATTCGTTAATATGGAGGTTCGGCATATAGAAATAGTCGCGCTCAAAATTACAATTTTACGAACACAATAATTACATTATGAAAAAAATATTATTACTTTTTCTTGCCATATTTTTGATTTTCAACAATATATCTTCGGAAATGTCTGATAGTAGGATTATACTAGGGAATCAACAATCAGATAAAATAAAAGAAGTAGAAAAACATATTATGAACTTCTATGTTGCCTATTGTACTTGGATGGATAGAGGTATAGATAAAACTACAGGAGATAAACTTGTTACACAATATTTGACGAATAAATTGATTGACAAAAAGAAAAGAGTTGCTCAAACAAATGGTTATGATTTGGTTATTTATGCTCAAGATTTTGATCAAACAGGAGTAAAATCATTGGCTGTAAAACACATTGAAGGTGACTGGTATGCTGTATCTTACTATAATTCATATTATCAACATTGTGTAATTATCCCTTTAAAAACAACAATACTTAACGACATCATTAAAATTGATGATATTGTAGAATTAGAATAACTTATGTACCAGGCAGAATTGTTTTTCTGCCTGGTATTGGGGCAATCCAGCTAACTGCTTGGCTTTTCTATACTAATTTAGGAAATTATACTTTCCTAATCTTTACGGCTTTACCTTTGTGTTTTGAGGTGAAGCAGATTCTTGATAGAAATCGTTCTGCAGCTTGTGGGTAATTTTGTCGGCTTTAACGGCTTTAATCACTTCCGAAAGCTGTTTACAACGCTGATCAAAGATCACCTTTCCTAATTCTGCATCCGCATCTTTAGCATCTCCCGCATAATGATTGGGGTATTTCGCATACCACCAGATAGCTGTATAGGCATTAGGTAATTGTAACCGATTCTGGTCGACGCCCGACTGACTGGTAGCCTGCTCTTTTTTTACCAGATCTGGTTTAATTAGCATCATTACACTCGATTCTTCTTCATCTGCATGTCCTCCGGTAGTACTTTTACGCATAGAAGTTATTTTAGTTCTGGTTGCGGCATCAACCGAAGGGGTGAAAAGGTAGACTGCATAGTCCTTTGCTTCTGCTAGCTGAGACTGACAGAAATATTGAAGAAAGTTTGTGTTACCGCCGTGACCATTTACAAGGAGTATCTTCTTAATACCATTTCTGGCTATCTCTTTACAGGTTTCATCAAGCATCTTGTAAAGCAGTTCCGGACTATATGCAATGGTTCCGGGTTGTTGCTTGGCTTCAAATATTTGTCCGGCAAAATAAAAAGGATAAACGATGCAGTATTCCGTAGATGCCGACTTTAAGCTTATAGCTCTTGCGGTAAACACATCGGTTCCCAAAGGTAGATGCGGACCATGTTTCTCTATTACCCCCATCGGAATTATACAAACACCTTCGGATTTCTGAGTCGCCTTAACAAAATCAGGAGAGGTAAGTTCTTCCCAGGCAGCCGGCAAATCCTGTCCACTTGCAGACAGCGCAAGAAACAAGCCGGATAAAATAACAAACAGTCGTTTCATAATAAGTTGGATTTGATTTAATTAGGTTTAAAAAAGTAAAGTTACTTATTAAATACATAAATAGCATTTATTTTTAAATAATTATTCACCCTCTTGGAGATACCTTAATGTAATATGGATTAACGAACAATTAAGACTGTCATAGAATACTATTACAACATTTTTTCCAATTTCTAAGGCTTTGTTTCACTCAGCCTTAGAAGAGAGGTTTATGAAGTATATTTTGAGGAAATTTTTTACCCGAATTGTTTTCGTGCTGAAATTCAGTTTTTCTCATTCGTGGGTTTATTCGGCTTCGCTTTTAATAGAAAAATGCTATAAATAGAAAATAAGAGTAGGCTACAAAGCAATAGATGAATAAAATTGAATACCCGAAAGTAATAATATTTTAATTCATTTATAAAATATCATTACCAGAAATAAATATACTATATTTGAAAAAAAATGTGTTATGGGAACTAATATAAATACAGATATTGAAGGGATTATCAGGGAACTCAATCTGTCTGAGACAGATGTATTATTCCCATTTTTTGAAGCTGTTGTAAACTCAATACAATCTATTCATGAAATACAAAAAATGGATAATTCTGTACAAGGAGAAGTTTCTATTTTCATAGAAAGAGATAGGCAAGAATTAAATCTTTTCGAGAAAGAAGGAAATTATCCCATTAAGAGTATTAAAATTGTAGATAATGGAATTGGCTTTAATAGTTCAAATTATCATGATGGCTTTTTAAAGGCTCATTCTACCAAAAAGCAAAATCTTGGAGGGAAAGGATTGGGACGTTTTACAATGCTTTCAGTCTTCAATTCTATCAAGATTAAGAGCATTTACAAAGAATTGTCAAGCGATGAATGTTTATGGCTTAGATCATTTGAATTATCTCGTAAAAATGGATTAATTCCTAACGACCCAGTTTTAGCAAAAACTCAAAAAAATACTACCGAAATAACCCTTTCTGATATAAATGATAAATTTAAGCAAGCTACCGCAAAATATTCTCAAGAAAATATTGCAGATAACATTTTAGAGCATTGTTTATTATACTATTTAGGAGATAAAGCTCCTTTAATAAGAGTTGTTGAAGACGATGAAGCTATCAATCTCACCCAACAATTCAGTCCTTCTGATTTTGTGAAGCATAAAATTGAAGATAAGATCCTGAAATATGATTTTATTTGCTACTTTGTTAAAAATGACAAGCTAAAAGCTCATGAATATTTGTTATGTGCTCATAATAGGAAGGTAAGAGGTAAACGTATAGATAAAATATTTCCAATTTTCACCTCTAAAATTGTTAATGAAGGAGAGGATTGTTGGTTGCAGATATATGTCGTCTCGGATTATTTAGATGGGAAAGTTAATATGTCAAGAAATGAAATTGTTTTTCCTAAAATACAAGATGACTTTGAGAATGAAGACTGCTCTTTGAAATTTGACGATGAGCATAGAACAGTAATTGTCGAAAAGGATATTGATACTTTTGTAATTAAAGGATTGGAAAATAAATATCAAGAAATTATAGAGAAAAGAAGGAATTATTTACGTTGTATGGTAAATAACTATATGAACAGTGATGATGGATTGGAATATAGGACTTTGAATATTGACAATGACTTTCTTGCTACTATTCCAGATACGGCTGATGACAAGAAATTGGATGATGTTTTGCATGAACATCAGTATAAAAAAAGAAAAGAAATACTAAAGAAAAGAGAACGATTGTTGAAAAAAGATTTTAGTCGAAGGAAAGATTATCAATCATTATTAAGCGATGTTGTTTCTTTAATTACAAAAGAAGGCAATCTTAAATTGGGGCAATATGTTGCCCATAGAAAAACTATTATTGAATTATTAGACAAGTACTTAGATTGGTGTGAAGAGAATAATAATTATGCTGAAGAAGCAACATTGCATAATTTGATTTTTGCAATGGGAGGCTCACATGAAAATACACCTTATGATTCACATAATTTATGGCTGCTTGATGATAGATTAGCTTTTCATAGATATATTTATTCCGACAAAGCTGTAAGCAAACATAAGCCAAAGAAGGGAAAGACTAATAGCCGATTAGAAACTGATTTGGTTATATATGATGTTCCTTATACATATGGCGAAAAAACGGATTATGACGAAGTTGCATCTGCTGTTATTTTTGAATTTAAACGTCCTGACAGACCATTAACTTATGACGAGTTTAGCAAGCAAATGGGTACTCAGATAGAAGCTGTTAATGAAGGTAAAGTTATTGACAAGAATGGCAAGCATGTAACAACTTCCGAATCTACTCCTATATTCTTTTACTATGTTTGCGACATAAATGCCTATAACTCGCTGAAATCAAGGGCGAAAATAGAAGGATTTAGAGAAACTCCATATAAAAGCCTAATGAGACTTGTTGAAAATATATATGTTGAAATAATGACATATCAAACTCTATTAGTAAACTCTCGGAGAAGAAATAAAGCATTCTTTAAAAAATTGGGAATAGAATAATATTTCTAACTGTTTAAAACTATGGTTTACATCCTATATAGCGAAAAATATTGTAAATATAAAGAAATATACCTTGTAACTAAAGAATATGAAATTGAAAGAAGATTCTATCAAATGGGCAATAAATCATTTGTTGAGAGAAAGCGATACTGATTTATATCCTAAGCCCATAGAAATTGATATTATTGCAGAAATGAAAGAAGATGTTGTGTCTGCATGTCTCAATATTGATGTTTCAAATTATAAATGGAATAGTCATAGGAGATTCTTAATTCCTAAAGATGAGATTTCTTATCGATTAGCAACCCAATTGAATCCGATAGATAATATAGTTTTATTATCTATAATCCATGAATATGGACAAAGTATCGAAAATAGAAGAATTGATAATGCTATTAGCTACCGATTTTCACCAAATACGAATGGGGCTTTATATTCAACGAATAATTCTTGGTATGAATTTTGGAATAGATGTAAACGTTATTGCCTCATTGACGGATATAAAATAAATAATAACCATCCCTATGTTTTGTATTGTGATATTTCGGATTTTTACAATCAAATATATCATCATATAATTGAAAATCAATTGATAGAAAGCGGTTTTCCAAATCAAGCAAAGAAGCAAATTATGTCATTATTGGAGCTTGTTACTGCTAAAATGTCAAGAGGCATCCCGATTGGCCCCCATGCTACTCACTTAATAGCAGAAATGTCTTTAATTCCATTTGATAATACGCTTAAAGCTAAAGGATATAAATTCATCCGGTATGTTGATGATATTGTCGTTTTCTGTGATAGTGAATTAGAGGCTAAAAGTATTTTATATGATATTGCTGATACTTTAGACAAGCAGCAAAGACTTGTTTTGCAAAGAGAAAAAACTAAGATTTATGATATTGTTGATTTCTTTAATCATACCCAAGATATGCTTTTAGATAATCCTATCAATGATAAAGAAAAAATCATACTTGACGTAATTCGCGCTTATTCTGGAGGAAATGCCTATACTAGAATTAAGTTATCTGATATAACTGATGAACATTTATCTGTTTTATCAAAGGACAATGTCATATCTTTGCTTGAGGAATATTTGGATGTTAAAGAGCCAAATTTCAGTAGAATCCGTTGGTTTTATAGAAGATTAAGTCAGGTAGGGCTACCGCACGCTGTTGAGTTTTCAATTGATAATATTGATAGTTTAATCCCTGCGCTAAATGATGTTTGCTTATATATAAATTCTTGTGCAGAGAATTACATTTCCGACTGGAAAGAAGTAGGTGAGAATATATTAAATTTGTTGGATCATTCTTCGATTGCAAATATTGAATATTTCAAAATTACTTTATTGAATCTTTTTGTCCGAAACCCCAAACTAAACCATACTCAAAATTTGATAAAGCGATATAAAAAAGCAACGAAAGAGGAGCAACGAAAAATTTTGTTAGCAAGTGCGAATAATGTTGAACTGTCGGGTTGGATATCTACATTGAAGGAAAGCTATAATACTCTTGATAAATGGACTCAATATGCATTCTTAATATCAACGAAGATTCTGCCAAAAGAAGAGAGAGCCTTTTACCTAAAAGGCATTAAGGCGGGGCTAAATGAGACAAATGATATAATGGAAAGCATAATAATAAAATGGTCATTGGCTAAATAAAATCAAATAAACTCCGAGCCTGTTATCAATAAAACTTCGGAATTTTCATCTGTCTATAAGAGCTTATTTCGACTTCGATTTATTTCTACTAAAATCTGGCTTCCGTTCTTTGTCTGGTCTTCTATAAGCTTATCAGTATCGTTAAAATATATCATTGTCGTTCTAATATCTGAATGTTTCAAGAGTTTTTAAATGAGAAGGACATTGTTGTGTGGCGAGAATACTAAGCGTTTCGAAAGTATGACTTGAGGTATATTTTGCCGCCTTAATTTACACCCACAAAAAACAAAAAAGCTCCGAAAGCATTGATATTCAATAGCTTTGGAGCTTTTCTTGGAGGTTCCTGGCGGATTCGAACCGCCGTAAACGGTTTTGCAGACCGGTGCCTAGCCACTCGGCCAAGGAACCATTCATTGCAAATGGTGGATCATTACATTATTGCAAGTCTCTCCCGAATTGCGAGTGCAAAGTAAGGCAATCTTTTTGAATCTTGCAAGAGTTAGGTCAACTTTTGTTAAGAAAATATTTTATTGCACATGTTGGCAAAAATGATTTACTTTGTTTTTTCTTACAGAAAATACAGAATGAAATATATAGAGACAGAAATAGCAGGGTTGTGGATTATTGAGCCAAAAGTTCTTTCCGATTCGAGAGGTTACTTTATGGAATCGTTTAAACAGGAGGTTTTTAATCAGAATGTGGGGAAGGTAGACTTTATTCAGGAAAATGAATCAGGCTCTTCCCGTGGTGTGTTGCGTGGTTTGCATTATCAGCTGGCTCCTTACTCGCAGGCCAAACTGGTGCGGGTGATTGAGGGCACGGTACTTGATGTGGCGGTGGACTTACGGAAAGGGTCGCCCACTTTCGGAAAGTATATGGCTGTAGAGCTATCCGGACAAAACAAACGCCAGTTCTATATTCCGCAGGGGTTTGCCCACGGCTTTCATGTTCTTAGCGAAAGGGCTGTTTTTACCTATAAAGTGGATAATCCGTATATGCCGTCGCACGAACGTAGTCTGCGTTTTGATGATCCGCAGATTGGGATTGACTGGCAGATTACGGATCCGGAAAATGTTATCCTCTCTGAAAAAGATAAAACTGCACCGCTGCTGGCGGAAGCCGACATTAATTATATTTACTAATATACATCAACGATAAACAATGAAAACTTACCTCGTTACCGGTGCTGCCGGATTTATTGGAGCTAACTATGTTAAGTATATGCTTGCAACTTATACCGATTGCAAGATTGTGGTGCTGGATTTACTTACCTATGCAGGAAACCTGGGTACGATTGCCGGAGATATTGATGGGGATCGTTGCGAATTTGTGAAAGGGGATATCTGCGACAAAGAATTGGCCGATAGCTTGTTTGACAAATATAAGTTTGATTACGTAGTGAATTTCGCCGCAGAGAGTCACGTTGACCGTAGCATCGAAAATCCGCAGCTTTTCCTGAAGGTAAATATTCTGGGAACTCAGAATCTGCTGGATGCAGCACGCCGTGCCTGGGTTACGGGCAAGGACGAACAGGGTTATCCTACCTGGCGTGAAGGGGTGAGATTCCATCAGGTGTCTACCGACGAGGTATATGGCAGTTTGGGTGCAGAAGGGTATTTCCATGAAACTACGCCTCTGGATCCCCGCAGTCCGTATAGTGCTTCTAAAACGAGTGCCGACTTGTTTGTAAAGGCTTATTTCGAAACGTTCAAAATGCCGGTGAGCATCACCCGCTGTTCAAATAACTACGGTCCTTATCATTTCCCCGAAAAATTGATTCCGCTCATTATAAAGAACATTCTGGAAGGCAAGTCTCTTCCGGTATATGGAGATGGTACCAATGTTCGCGACTGGTTGTATGTGGAAGATCATTGCAAGGCGATTGATGCGGTTGTACGCAGAGGTCGTGTGGGCGAAGTATATAATGTAGGCGGACATAACGAGAAGCAGAACATAGAAATCGTAAAGCTTACCATTGATACGATTCGCCAACTGATGACTGAGGAGCCTCGCTACCGTAAGGTGCTTAAGAAACAGGAGTTGGATGCAAACGGCGAAATCTCGGTAAGCTGGATAAACTACGACCTGATTACTTTTGTAAAAGATCGTTTGGGTCACGACCAGCGTTATGCCATCGATCCTACTAAAATAAGCACCGAACTGGGTTGGTTGCCTGAAACTTCCTTCGAAGTTGGCATTGTAAAGACGATCCGCTGGTATCTTGAAAATCAGTCGTGGGTTGAAGAAATTACCGGCGGCGATTACCTGAAGTACTACGAACAGATGTACCACAATCGCTGATAACGATTCATCGGCTCTGGATATAGGTACACCCCCAATATCCTACCCTATAGTACCACCGTTAGAAAACATGTGCGCATTTGTTGCTTGTTTTTTAACGGTGAGTTGTTTTGATAAGTAAATTTAAAATCCCAATTTTGTGAGCATGAATCAACCGTTGGCAGAACGTATGCGACCCAGAACGTTGGACGACTATGTGGGACAAAAACACTTGGTCGGACAAGGTGCGGTATTGCGTAAAATGATTGAATCCGGACGTATTCCGTCATTTATTCTTTGGGGTCCGCCGGGTGTGGGGAAGACAACCCTGGCTCAGATTATCGCTTCGCGCCTGGAAGCTCCTTTTTATACGTTAAGTGCCATCAGTTCTGGTGTAAAGGATGTACGCGAGGTAATCGACAAGGCTAAAAGCAACCGGTTTTTCAATACGGTATCGCCCATTCTGTTTATCGACGAGATTCACAGATTCAGCAAGTCTCAGCAGGATTCGCTGCTTCACGCGGTAGAAACCGGTGTGGTTACCCTGATAGGTGCCACTACCGAAAATCCCTCCTTCGAAGTGATTCGTCCCCTGCTCTCGCGCTGCCAGGTTTATGTGCTCAAGTCGTTGGATAAGGAAGATCTCCTTTCTCTGATGCACAAGGCAATCACAGAGGATATACTATTGAAGGAGAAGAAATTTGATATAAAGGAGACGGATGCCTTACTTCGTTTTTCCGGAGGAGACGCCCGTAAACTACTTAATATAATAGATTTGCTGGTTTCGGCCAATGAGGATGAAGTGGTTGAGGTGACCGACGAGGCTGTGGTTGAAAGGCTGCAGGAAAATCCGGCGGCGTACGACAAAGGCGGCGAAATGCATTACGATATTATTTCAGCATTTATTAAGTCGATCCGGGGTAGCGACCCCGATGCTGCCATTTACTGGCTTGCCCGCATGGTTGCCGGTGGCGAAGATCCTGAATTTATTGCCCGCCGGTTGGTTATATCGGCTGCGGAAGACATCGGACTGGCAAATCCAAATGCCTTATTACTGGCAAATGCATGTTTTGATGCACTTAAGAAGATAGGATGGCCCGAAGGTCGGATTATTCTGGCCGAAACAACGGTCTACCTTGCCTGCAGTGCAAAAAGCAATTCGGCCTATCTGGCCATAGACGAGGCCCTGGCTCTTGTAAATCGTACGGGCAACCTGCCTGTGCCCCTTCATCTGCGCAATGCCCCCACCAAGCTGATGTCCGAATTGAATTACGGGAAAGAGTACAAATATGCCCACGATTACGAAGGTCACTTCGTAAAACAGGCCTATCTTCCCCACGAAGTAGAGAACGAAAGGCTTTGGATTGGCCAGTCAAATGCGTCGGAAAGCAAACTTATCCAATATATGAAAAGCTTATGGGGAGACAGGTTTTAGTATTATTCTGTTACCTTTTCCACGGGTTTTACTTGAGTATTGTTACAATAAAACGCATTTTGAAGAACAATTTTCATAAATTTAGATGGTTGATTTCAAAAAAAGCAGTACTTTCGCGGCTCTAAATAACGAAGAATGTTACTTTCTATAAAATAATAATAAAAACAATGGTATGAAAAAGCACAATTTTTATGCTGGTCCCTCTATTCTGAGCGAGTACACAATCAAGAACACAGCCGCAGCTGTCGAAAATTTCGCCGGCACCGGGTTATCGATTCTTGAAGTCTCGCATAGAAGCAAAGAGTTTGTGGCCGTAAGCGACGAAGCACGTGCACTTATTAAAGAATTGTTAGATGTTCCGGCTGGCTACGAAGTTTTATTCCTGGGCGGCGGGGCAAGTTTACAGTTCTGTATGGTACCGTTTAACTTGTTAAACAAAAAAGCGTCTTATTTAGACACTGGCACCTGGGCATCAAATGCGATCAAAGAGGCTAAATTCTTTGGCAACGTAGAAGTTGTAGCCTCCTCGAAGGATTCAAATTACTCTTTTATTCCCAAAAACTTCACAGTTTCGCCGGATTCCGATTATTTTCACTTTACTACAAACAATACGATCTTTGGTACAGAGATGCGTTATGACCCGGAAGTTGGCTGTCCGCTGGTTGCAGACATGTCGTCGGACATATTCTCGCGTCCCATCGACGTTTCAAAATACGATGTCATTTATGCAGGCGCTCAGAAAAATCTGGCTCCGGCAGGTGTTACGTTGGCAATTGTTCGCGAAGGTGCCCTGGGCAATGTAGAGCGTCCGATTCCAACCATGCTTGATTACCGTACACATATCAAAAAAGAATCAATGTTTAACACTCCTCCTGTATTGCCTATTTTTGCAGCTTTGCAAACATTGAGATGGTATAAGGAATTGGGTGGTGTGGCAGCGCTCGAAAAGATTAATCTTGAGAAAGCAGCTATTCTTTATGATGAGATAGATCGTAACAAACTTTTCAAAGGAACTGCAGCTGTTGAAGACCGCTCGATCATGAACGTTTGTTTTGTTATGAATGAAGAATACCAGGAACTGGAAGCTGAGTTCAACTCGTTTGCATCGGCTGCCGGTATGGTAGGTATTAAAGGTCACCGTTCGGTTGGCGGTTTCAGAGCATCTATCTATAATGCAATGCCAAAAAGCAGTGTTGAGGCTTTGGTTGCCACAATGAAGGAATTTGAAAAACTTCACTAAGATGACAAAAGTATTAATTGCAACAGATAAACCTTTTGCAGCAGTAGCTGTACAAGGAATCCGTGAAATCATGGAGGCTGCCGGTTTTGAACTGGCACTCCTTGAAAAGTATACGGAAAAAGCACAGCTGCTTGATGCTGTGAAGGATGTAGACGCGATCATTATCCGAAGCGACATTATTGATGCCGAGGTACTTGAAGCGGCCAAAAATCTAAAGATCGTGGTACGCGCTGGTGCGGGATACGACAACGTAGACCTGGATGCCGCCACGGCTCACAATGTGTGTGTGATGAACACTCCGGGACAAAATGCCAACGCTGTAGCTGAACTTGTTTTCGGTATGTTGGTATATTCTATTCGTAACCATTTCAATGGAACATCGGGTACCGAGCTGCTTACCAAGAAATTGGGTATTCTGGCTTATGGTAACGTGGGCCGCAACGTTGCTCGTATCGCTAAAGGTTTCGGGATGAAGGTATATGCTTACGATGCTTTCTGTCCGGCTGCCATCATCGAGAACGACGGAGTAAAGGCTCTTGGTTCTACCGAAGAGTTGTTTGAAAAATGCCAGGTGGTTTCTTTGCATATTCCGGCTACTCCCGAAACTAAGAATTCGATCAACTTCGATCTGATGTCAAAGATGCCCAAGGGTGCTACTATTGTCAACACAGCTCGTAAAGAGGTGGTTGACGAGGCTGGATTGGTTAAGATGTTTGAAGAGCGTCCGGACTTTGTTTACCTCACCGATATCAAGCCATCCAACGACGCCGAATTGGCGGAAAAATATGGTGCACGCTATTTCGGAACCCCGAAAAAGATGGGTGCACAGACTGCCGAGGCCAATATCAATGCTGGTATTGCAGCAGCTAAGCAGATTGTTGAATTCATTGCAAACGGAGTTCGCAAGTATCAGGTAAATAAATAAAAAAGATAACCATGGCAATTATTAAACCGTTTAAGGGAATTAGACCCCCGCAGGCTTTAATTGAGCAAGTGGCTTCACGCCCTTACGACGTACTGAATTCTGAAGAGGCCCGCAAAGAGGCTGAAGGGAACGAGAAATCGTTGTATCACATCATCAAACCGGAGATCGATTTTCCGGTGGGTACTGATGAGCACGATGAAGCTGTTTATCAAAAAGCAGCAGAGAATTTTGCCAAGTTCCAAAAAAACGGATGGTTGGTACAAGACGAAAAAGAACAGTATTATGTATATGCACAAACTATGAACGGCTGTACCCAGTACGGACTGGTGGTTTGTGCTTATGTGGACGACTACATGAAGGGTAACATCAAAAAGCATGAGCTTACCCGTCGCGACAAGGAAGAAGACCGCATGAAGCATGTACGTATAAACAATGCTAACATAGAACCTGTGTTTTTCGCTTATCCCGACAATGCCGAACTGGATGCACTGGTAAAGAAATATACGGCTCAGACGCCGGTTTATGATTTTGTTGCTGCACACGACGGATTTGGTCACCAGTTCTGGATTATCGACAACGAGGCTGATATGGCCCGTATCACGGAACTGTTTGCCGCTATGCCTTCGCTGTACATTGCCGACGGTCATCACCGTTCGGCCGCGGCCGCATTGGTAGGTGCCGAAAAAGCTCAACAAAATCCAAATCATACAGGGAAGGAAGAGTACAACTATTTTATGGCTGTATGTTTCCCCGCTGATCAGCTTACTATCATCGACTACAACCGTGTGGTTAAAGATCTGAACGGTCTGACCGACGAAGAGTTTCTTGCAAAAGTCGCCGAAAACTTTGTAGTGGAAGAAAAAGGAGAGGCTATTTACAAGCCCGGCCAGCTTCACAACTTCTCATTGTATCTGTCTGGTAAATGGTACTCACTTACGGCAAAACAGGGAACTTACAATGATAACGATCCCATCGGTGTACTGGATGTAACCATCTCTTCCAATCTTATTTTGGATGAAATTCTTGGTATCAAGGATCTCCGGTCCGACAAGCGTATCGATTTTGTAGGCGGTATTCGTGGTTTAGGTGAATTGAAGCAACGGGTGGACAGTGGCGAAATGCGTGTGGCTCTGGCATTGTATCCCGTATCGATGAAGCAATTGATCGACATTGCCGACACCGGCAACATCATGCCTCCTAAAACAACCTGGTTCGAGCCTAAGCTCCGTTCGGGTCTGGTGATTCATTCACTCGATTAAGGAATAAGATTTATATCGGGTACGGAAGCTGCCCTAAACGCTTCCCGCAAACATAAACAAATTTAAGGTCGTGCGCAGGTCAAAAAGACCTGTCGCACGACCTTTTCTTTCCGGCTTTAGCTATATTTCCAGGCTTTTCTTCAAAATAAATCAAATTTATCACTCAAATTCTAAACAAACTATTTGGAACCATAGCCAAAAAAGGTATCTTTGGCGCGAAGAATTAACCGTCTAAATATTCTAATATAAAATTGTTATGGAACGAACACTTGTTATTCTAAAACCTTGTACTATACAGCGAGGTTTGATTGGAGAAATCATCTCACGATTTGAAAAAAAAGGATTAAGACTTGTAGGCGCGAAAATGATTTGGCTTACAGATGAGATTCTTAAAGAACACTATGCACATTTACTTGATAAGCCGTTTTTTGGTAGAATCAAAGATGCTATGGAAGTTTGTCCTGTTATTGTTTGTTGCTGGGAAGGCGTGGATGCTGTTCAGGTTGTAAGGACTATATCCGGACCTACAAACGGGCGAATCGCTCAACCGGGAACCATCAGAGGAGATTATAGCATGAGTATACAGGAAAACATGGTTCACGCATCCGACTCTATCGAAACAGCAAAAATCGAATTGAATCGTTTCTTTGATCCTTCAGAGATATTTGATTACAAACGTCTTTGCTTTTCAAGCCTTTATGCGATTGATGAGGTTTGATTTTATCAAACGAAAACAACCGGGAAAGAAATAAAAGCTTTCTAACTCCGGTTGCTATCTCATGCAATTCATCCTGTTCTCACGAATTGGATGATCATTCTCTTTACTAATCTTAAAAATCTAATACCATGAAAAACACTATACTGTATATTTATAACATACGGGTGTACGGAATAGTTTAATTGTTTTTCATGTTTTAAGTTGGATTATTTAAGGATAGCAGCTACTTTTGTGTGCTGTTTTAGTAATAAACAATCCATAAAAAAATTGAATATGCATAATTGGTTTGAGTGTAAGGTAACTTACGAGAAGATGATGGAAAACGGGATGCAGAAGAAAGTAACGGAACCTTACTTGGTTGATGCCTTGTCGTTTACAGAAGCCGAAGCTCGGATTATCGAAGAGATCCAGCCCTATATTACAGGCGATTTCACTGTAGCTGATATCAAGCGCGCCAAGATTTCGGAGCTTTTCTTCAATGAGGCCGGCGACCGCTTCTTTAAGTTTAAGGTTTACTTCATCACGCTTGACGAAAAGAGTGGCGCGGAGAAGAAGACTGCTGTCAATATGCTTGCACAGGCTTGTACCCTGAAAGAGGCTATTGCAGTTCTGGAAGAAGGCATGAAGAGCACTATGGCTGATTATTCCATCGGATCTGTTGCCGAAACCATGCTGATGGATGTATTTCCTTTTGCTGTTGACGATAAAAAAGAGGCTCGTTAACCGACATGAGCATATCGTCTAACATAAAACAGTTACAAGCGTCTATCCCTGAAGGGGTAACGCTTGTTGCTGTTTCAAAGTTTCATCCTGTGGAAGCTTTGCAGGAAGCCTATGCTGCCGGTCAGCGTGTTTTTGGAGAAAACAAAGCACAGGAACTGCTTTTAAAACAGGAAGTGATGCCAAAAGACATTCAGTGGCACTTTATAGGGCATCTGCAAAGTAATAAAGTAAAAACAATTGCTCCGTTTATTCATACGATCCACAGTATTGATTCTGCTAAATTATTACAGGAGGTGGACAAGCAGGCTGCCAGGTTCAACCGCACCATACGCGTTTTACTACAGATTTACATCGCACGGGAAGATACTAAATTCGGACTTAGCTTTGAAGAGTGCATCGAATTACTGGAAAGTGGCCTTATTGCCGACTGTAAGCATGTAGAGGTTTGCGGATTGATGGGCATGGCCACCAATACCGACAACGAAACTCAAATCTGTGAGGAATTTGCCAAACTGAATACTTTCTTTAAAACAGTAAAAGCATCATACTTTTCAAACCAGGATTCCTTCCGTGAAATTTCAATGGGAATGAGCCACGATTATAAGCTTGCCATTGCGGAAGGGAGCACAATGATACGCGTTGGAAGCAGTATTTTTGGGGAACGCTCTTACTAGTTTTAACCTTATTAAATAGCTTGCCTGTTTTTTGGTTAGGATTAATGGTTATCTTTGTAAACTTGAACTAAAATAAATCGGGATCATGATTGACTTGAAAACTGAATATGCCGGATTAAAACTTCGTAATCCGCTAATAGCCGGAAGCTCCGGCCTGACAAACAATCCGGAAAGAAATAAAGAATTTGAAAAGGCTGGTGTAGGCGCCATTGTGTTGAAATCACTCTTTGAAGAGCAAATTGAGATGCAGTCGTCCAACCTCTTAAAGGATTCCGATTATCCGGAAGCATCAGACTATGTACAGGAATATGTAAAGGTGAATCAGGTAAACGAATACCTCGAACTTATCAAAAAAACAAAAGCATTGTGTACAATTCCAATTATTGCCAGCATCAATTGCTATAAAGCTGATAACTGGATTGACTTTGCCCGTCAGATTGAACTTGCCGGAGCCGACGCTCTGGAGCTAAACGTTTTTTACCTGGAAACATCACTCACCCACGATTATTATAAGATGCAGACCACGTACGTGAATATTGTACGTAAGGTAAAGGAGACAGTTCGTATTCCGATTATTATCAAAATAGGAAAGAACTTTACCAACATACCTGCACTTGTAAACACTTTAAAAGTTAACGGTGCTGATGCTGTGGTGTTGTTTAACCGCTACTACCAGCCGGATATAGACATCAATACGATGCAGATTGTTTCGGGTAATGTATTCAGTAACCATTCGGACCTGAGTGATACCTTGCGGTGGACTGGTATCGTAAGCGGACAAATCCCGGGAATTAATATTGCCGCCTCAACCGGTGTGCACGATTGGGAAGATGTGATTAAGTGCTTGCTTGCAGGAGCATCCACTGTACAGCTAACCAGTGCTTTGTATACACACGGATCCGAAATTATCTCGCAGATCCTTACCTGTATTGAGGAATGGATGCATCAGTCGCGCATTAAAACCATCGAAGAATTCCGTGGTAAATTAAATTATAAAAATAGTAGTGATCCGTCTCGCTACGAACGTGCTCAGTTTATGAAGTACTTTTCAAACCGCGATTAATACGGGTTTATCCATAAAAAGGGCAGTTCATTTAGTTGAACTGCCCTTTTTTATATATAGCTAACAATTATTTGAAATATTTTCCACTAAAAATTATTACATTAAAGAATATATGTTTATCTTTGCAACGAATTAATAGGAATAATATGGAACCAATTTGTGTAATTAAAGATATTTATAAGACCTTGTACCAGTTCGAAAAGGATTTTCTGGATGCGTACGAACTTACAATCAATGAGGCAATGCTGCTTTGTTGCCTGAAAGACGGCGAATGTAAGTCGGCCGGACTGATATGCGACTTTATCGGATTGTCTAATTCGAGGGTATCTAAAATTATCACTTCGGTTGAAGACAAATGTCTAATAAACAGAACCATATGTAAAGAAGACAAACGTCAGATGATATTTGAATTGTCTGAAACCGGCAAAACAAAAGTAGCTCAGATGATGACAGCCGAACTGCAGATTGAAAGTCTGTTTGAAAAGCTTACAGAATGTATGAAAAGGGATTAATTCCCTTTTTTTACCCATTTATTTTCCATTACGAACTATTAGCATTACAAATTATAAACATATGAAGTATCTTATTATCGGAGGTGTAGCCGGAGGGGCTACGGTAGCAGCCCGTTTGCGAAGAATGGACGAACAGGCTGAGATCATTCTTTTTGAACGCGGAGCCTATGTTTCGTATGCAAACTGCGGACTCCCCTACTATATCGGTGATACCATTACCCAGCGCGACAATCTTTTCGTGCAGACTGCTCAGGGATTTACAGCTCGCTTTAATATCGACATCCGTACACAACAAGAGGTTGTTGCCATTCAGACGCAAGGCAAAACGGTGTTGGTAAAGAATCTGCTTACAAATGAAACTTATTCTGAAGGATACGACAAGCTGGTGCTATCGCCAGGGGCTGAGCCCATTCGTCCGCGAGTTGACGGAATATCGGCTAACCGCATCTTTACACTACGAAATGTGCCGGACACCGATACGATTAAAGGATATATAAACACAGTTAGACCCAAAAGAGCCTTGGTGATTGGGGGTGGTTTTATTGGTTTGGAAATGGCCGAGAACCTTCACGAACTGGGTATCGAAGTAGGTGTTATTGAGATGGCCAACCAGGTTATGGCTCCGCTGGATTATTCGATGGCCGCCATCGTTCATCATCATATGGTTGAAAACAACGTATCCTTATATCTTGGTGATGGCGTAGCAAGCTTCAAAGAAACAGAAAACGGGGTTGTCGTAGTATTGGCCAGCGGCAAAGAGCTGGAAACAGATATGGTGATACTAAGTATCGGAGTTCGTCCGGAAACTCTTCTTGCCAAGGAGGCAGGTCTTGCTCTTGGTAAACTGGGAGGAATTGAAGTGAATGAATATATGCAGACTTCCGATCCGGATATTTATGCATTGGGTGATGCCGTAGAGGTAACTCATCTTGTTACCGGTAGTAAAGCATTGATTCCGCTGGCAGGTCCTGCAAATAAACAGGGACGTATCGTTGCCGACAACATCGTTTATGGAAATAAGAAGGTATACGAAGGTTCAATCGGCACATCCATTGCGAAGATATTTCATCTTACTGTCGCTGCAGCCGGAGCCAACAGTAAATTACTAGCCAAAGAGGGTATTCCTTACCATGAATCGTTTACCCACAGCGGATCGCATGCTGGCTATTATCCGGGTGCCCTTTCTTTATCCATCAAGATATTATTTGCTCCAAAGACAGGCAAACTTCTGGGTGCGCAGGTGGTAGGTTTTGATGGAGTTGACAAACGTATCGAGATGTTGGCTCAGGTTATCCGTAATAATGGTACTGTATACGATTTAATGGAGTTGGAACATGCCTATGCTCCTCCCTACTCGTCGGCTAAAGATCCGGTTAATATGGCTGGTTTTGTAGCAGAAAATATCCTTACCGGTAAAGTAAAGACGGCTCAGTGGAGAGACATAGAGGGTCTATCGAAAGAGGCTCTTATCGTAGACGTACGTACACGGGAGGAATTTGCATTGGGTTCCATACCCGGATCTGTGAATATTCCGGTGGATGAACTACGCAGCCGTCTTCCAGAGCTTCCGCTGGATAAAGATATAGTGGTTACTTGTGCTGTTGGATTACGTGGTTATGTTGCTTACCGTATTCTGGTTCAGAATGGATACGAAAGGGTAAGAAACTTATCCGGTGGATACAAAACATGGTCGTTGGCCCGTATCGAACCGAATATAAATCAGCACATCACCTCAAAGCCGGCTAACGAAGACGGTACAGAAGAGGTTGTTATTCCGGCTCTGAAGGAGATAAAAGAGTTGAAAATGATTGATGCCTGCGGGTTACAATGTCCGGGACCGGTTATGCAGCTAAAAAAGAACTATGGAGAAATAGGTTTGGGCGAGCAATTACACATTACCGCAACCGATCCTGGCTTTGCCAAGGATGTGGTGGCGTGGTGCAAAATTACCGGAGCCAACTTACTGTCGGTCGAAAACAAGGCCGGTGTTATTCATGCAACGATTGAAAAAACAGAATCTCAAAATCAGAATAAAATGATAAGTAACGGAGATAATAAAACCTTCATCGTGTTCAGCGATGATTTAGATAAAGCACTCGCCTCATTTGTAATTGCCAACGGGGCAGCCTCTACAGGAAAGAAAGTGAGTATGTTCTTTACTTTCTGGGGACTAAACGTAATCAAGAAACGTGAAAAACCTTCGGTAGCAAAAGATATTTTTGGCAAGATGTTCGGCATGATGTTGCCTTCGCACAGCGGTAAGCTGAAACTATCCAAATTAAATATGGGTGGAGCCGGTAGCTGGATGATGCGCCTGATCATGAAAAATAAAAAGATATCCAGTCTGGAAGAATTGATGCAACAGGCCGTTGACAATGGTGTGGAGATGATTGCCTGTACCATGAGTATGGATGTGATGGGCGTAAAAGAGGAAGAACTACTGGACAACGTTGTTTACGGAGGGGTGGCTTCTTATCTGGAACGTGCAGAAGAATCGAATGTGAATCTCTTTATCTAGTAATTACCAGCATAGTTGTAATAAAAGGAAAAGGGTTGTCCGCAGCGGACAACCCTTTATTATTTTGCATACTTCAAAGAAGCTTATTTAATCATATCGAAACCTGTGTAAGGTACCAATGCTTTTGGTATACGGATACCCTCGGGAGTCTGGTTGTTTTCCAACAATGCCGCAACGATACGTGGTAAAGCAAGGGCACTACCGTTCAACGTGTGACAAAGCTGCGTCTTCTTGCTGGCATCACGGTAACGACATTTCAGTCGGTTTGCCTGATAGCTCTCGAAGTTGGATACGGAACTCACTTCCAACCAACGTTCTTGTGCTGCAGAATATACCTCGAAGTCGAACGTGATGGCCGATGTGAAACTCATATCGCCTCCACATAAGCGCAAAATACGCCAGGGGAGTTCCAATTTTTCTACCAACGATTGTACGTAATCTACCATTTCCTTCAATGATTCATAAGAATGCTCGGGAGTATCGATGCGAACAATCTCTACCTTGTCGAACTGATGCAGACGGTTCAATCCGCGAACATCCTTGCCGTATGAGCCTGCTTCGCGACGGAAACAAGCCGAATAGGCTGTGTTCTTGATAGGTAATTCAGATTCGTTCAATATCACATCACGGTAAATATTGGTTACCGGAACTTCGGCTGTTGGTATCAGGTACAGATCGTCAAGCGTAGCGTGGTACATCTGTCCCTCTTTATCGGGAAGCTGACCGGTACCATAACCCGAGTCGGCATTTACTACATAAGGAGGTTGTATCTCCAAATAGCCGGCTTCGCGCGCATTATCCAAAAAGAAATTAATGAGCGCACGCTGCAAACGGCAACCATATCCTTTATATACAGGGAAACCTGCACCGGTTATCTTAACACCCAATTCGAAATCGATCAGGTCGTATTTCTTACACAAATCCCAGTGAGGAACTGCACCTTCGTGTAATTTAGGAACTACTCCGCCACTCTTTTCGCATAGATTATCTTCCGCTGCACGACCTTCGGGTACCGAATCGTGAGGCAAGTTGGGAACCAGTACCAACAGATTGTTCATCTCCTGCTCTGCTGCGGTTTTTGCGGCATCCAGCTCTTTGTTACCTTCTTTCATCTCGGCAACTTTAGCCCGGGCTTGCTCCGCCTCTTCCTTCTTTCCCTCTTTCATCAGGGCGCCGATTGTTTTCGATAAGTTATTCAACGTAGCCAAATTCTCATCCAAAACCGACTGTGTAGTACGTCTTGTTTTATCTAACTCGATAATTTTACCGATAATCTCTTTCGCATCAAAATGCTTTTTGGCCAACCTGCGGATTACTTCGTCCGGGTTTTCCGTAATTACTTTAAGCGTCAACATACTTTATCTATGCTTTTTAATTGAGCTACAAAGTTAAACAAATTATAGAGAACATACTATTTAAACAACAAATGAAAAAAAACTTTATATGAAGTTTACGGAAATCGATACAGCGCATCAATATCAATTGGCAGTAAACCAAGGAACATGTTACTTAACCCTCCCGGCTGCCACCCAGGTACGCAGATAGTAAGGTTCACTCAAGCTGCTCACCATCACCCCACGGGAGGTGCTGGTATGAATAAATTTGCCATTTTTAAGGTAGATACCGGAGTGATTGGGACTCTTTTTCCGTCCACCTTCCGTCCGGAAGAATACGAGATCTCCTTCCTTTAGCTCATCACGGGAAATTTTCCTGCAGTCGTGTTTCAGCATATCAGCCGAAGAACGTGATAGTTGGCGACCGTACACCTGTTCGTAGAGAATAGATACAAATCCGGAACAATCGACTCCCTGCTTATTTGATCCGCCATAACGATGAGGAACTCCCAACCATTTAGCACCTTCCGCATAAAGCATTTCATTATCGGAGGAAGTAATACGCATACCATATATCTGAGAAAGGTTATCAGAGATTATCGGCTCCTTTTCCACTTGCTTTTTGGTTCCACAAGCTACTAGCAGTAAACAAAAGAGTAAAGGGGAGAGTTTATAGATTTGTTTAATCGGATTCATACATAGAAGGTTTGACACAAATATAAATATAAAGTCAGTCTATTGAATCAACAAAAATCATTATTCCAAAATTAAAGCATAAAAAAAGCAGGATATTCAATGGATGAATACCCTGCTTTTTGTTTTTTAGCGAAAGATATGTTATGCTTCAGCTTTGATTTCTTCAACTGAAACAAATGATCTGTTATCTTTTCTCTTACGGAATTTTACAACACCGTCTACCAAAGCATACAACGTGTGGTCTTTACCAATACCAACGTTTTCACCCGGATGATGTTGTGTTCCTCTCTGACGGATAAGAATGTTACCGGCTTTAGCAACTTCACCACCAAAGATTTTAACGCCTAATCGCTTACTTTGTGATTCACGGCCGTTCTTCGAACTACCTACACCTTTTTTATGTGCCATTTTCTTTCCTTTTTAATCGTTATGCAACAATTTCTTTAACACTCACTTCAGTGAACTGCTGACGGTGACCGTTCAACTTACGGTAACCTTTTCTTCTTTTCTTGTGGAAAATCAGAACTTTGTCACCCTTTACAAGCGGAGAAAGAACTTCGCAAACAACCTTTGCTCCCTCTACAGTAGGAAGACCTACTTTTACATCACCATTGTTGTCGACCAACAAAACTTTGTCAAACTCAACAACTGCTCCACCTTCAACATTCTGAATGTGGTGAACAAACAATTTTTTGCCTTCTTCGGCTTTAAACTGCTGACCGTTAATTTCTACGATTACGTACATCTGTCTTTTAATTATACAGGTTATCTCCCGGGGGTGGATGCCTCTTCAGGCTTCGCTTATTTACCCTCTGCAGAATTCAGACTGCAAAAGTAGTACAAGTTTGTAAAACAAACAAACTTTGCCAAACTTTTTTCACTACCTTTGTACGCGTAAAACATTAAATAAGAAGCAGTATGAACTATTACGAAGTACAATTTACATATACATCTCCTATAGATACCGAAATTATAAACGATGTGCTTGCTTCCGAATTGGGTGAAATTGGCTTTGAAAGCTTTACTTCAAACGAAAACGGACTAACAGCTTATATATCAGAGAAACTTTACGATACGGAAGCTATTAAAGATAAAATTACCTCTTTTCCTCTGGGGCCTGTAACTTTCGCTTACATCGAAAAGTTTATTGTAAGCAAAAACTGGAACGAAGCATGGGAGAAGAATTACTTCCAACCCATCCGGATCGGAAATGAATGTATCATACGAGCTTCATTCCACGAAGCGGTTCCAGATATTACTCATACCATCATCATAGATCCGAAGATGGCTTTTGGGACCGGGAATCATGAAACAACCTTTCTTATGATCAGCGAGATACTCAAACTCGATCTTGAAGGCAAAGAGGTACTTGATATGGGATGCGGAACAGCAGTATTAGCCATTCTTGCCGCGAAAAAAGGGGCGTCGCGCATTGAGGCTGTAGACATCGACGAGTGGGCATATAACAATGCACTTGAGAATATTGCAACGAATCAAACGCCTAACGTAAGCATTCATTTAGGGGGAGCCGAGAAAATCGCAGAACTTGGCAGATTCGATTTTGTTTTTGCCAATATAAACCGAAATATTTTATTGAACGATATGGCATCCTACAGCGCCTGCATGAAGCCGGGAAGCATCTTGTATATGAGTGGGTTTTATAGTGAAGACATTCCGGTTATAGCGGAATCTTGCACAAACAACGGATTAAAATTAGTTTCGTTCAACGAAAAAAATAATTGGGTCGCCGTACGTGTCGAAAAACAATAATCCAGAAAATTATCTATAAAAATCGCCGGGACATTGAACTAACCCGTAAAAAAAAAGGTTACAATAGTAGTAACTCTTAAAATAGACAAGTTATGAAAAGTATCGATTCAAAATTGTTATTGGGATTAGTTGTTGGCGCTGCAGTAGGTGCCGCTGTTGGTTATTTGGTAGCAACCGATAAGAAGGAACAAATACTGGATGAGCTAAACAATGTAGTTGGCAAGGTAAAAGAAGGCTTCAGTGGTGCAATGGCCAAAATCAAAGAAGCCAAAGGCGGTTGTGAAAAGGCGGTTGAAGATGTAGTTTCCGAATAAGCAATTATGGGAAAAGACGCAGAACAAATCTTCCGGAAGCTTAAAGAGGATCTATCAGCTTATGTGGAGTTGAAAGTTGAACTCCTAAAGTTAACTGCATACGAAAGGACGGGGAAATTGGTCTCCGTTCTTTCGTATGGTTTAATTTTACTGTTTCTGGCTTTCTTCGCCATTTTATTTATTTTCCTTGCCCTGGGATTCTTTTTAGGCGATATTCTGGACAATGTGGCAGGAGGTTTTGCTATCGTAGCATTACTCTATATGATATTATTTGCCATTATCATTTTCAACAAAAACAAAATTAGTGAAGCAATTGTAAATGAAATAATTTCTGTACTTACAGCAATTGAAGATAAAAAAAAGGAGTCCGACAATGAACAAACAACAGACACCGCTGGAGAAACTGATTTCTGACAAAAACCGGTTACAGGAACGTTGCCTTTTACAGGAACAAAAATTAAATGCAGACTTTACCTATATACAGGAAAATGCAGCATCACTTTTATTGTCTGGATTCTCTGCACTGGTTTTTCCTAAACAAAAGCAGGCGTCACCCAATACCGGGCAAACGGCCTATACTAAAGAAGACCAAAATATTGAGACACTTGGTCTGACTGATATATTGTCTCTGGGCAGGAGTATGATGCCGGTGGCATGGGATATTATCAAGCCGATTCTTATCTCTTGGGGAATTAAAAAAGCCGGTTCTGTTTTATCCAAAGTTCTCTTTAAGAAAAAAATGTAATCCATACCATTAATTTATGTTATAGGACATATTTTTTTATCTGAATAAGCATAAATAAACAAAAAACATCCTACCTTTGCATACGAGATAACTTCTGTAATACAAAGAATGAAATATGGAGAAACAAAGTAAAATCTGGGTGTTGTGTCTATTGATGTTAGTTGTGTTTGCGTCTTGTGCCACTCCTTGTGGCTGTTGATGATAAGTTACAATTTGCATTCGTTTTGTACATTGTTACTTTGCATATATTACAGAAATCACTAATTTTGCGTAGTTTTTTTAAAAACCCAAATAAAGATTTATAAAAATGATTAAAGTAGGTATTAACGGTTTCGGCCGTATCGGACGTTTAGTTTTCCGTGCTGCTCAATCTAAGAGCGATGTTCAAATTGTAGGTATCAACGACTTGATCGACGTAGATTACATGGTTTACATGTTGAAATACGATTCAGTTCACGGTCAGTTTGATGGTACAGTTGAAGTTAAGGATGGTAACTTGGTTGTAAACGGAAACGTAATCCGTGTTACTGCTGAAAGAAATCCGGCTGATTTGAAATGGGATGCTGTAGGTGCAGAATATGTTGTTGAATCAACTGGTCTTTTCCTTACAGAAGAAAAAGCAAACGCTCACATCCAGGCTGGTGCTAAGTATGTAGTAATGTCTGCTCCTTCAAAAGATGCTACTCCTATGTTCGTTATGGGTGTTAACAACGATACTTATGCTGGTCAGAAGATCGTTTCTAACGCTTCTTGTACAACTAACTGTTTGGCTCCTTTGGCTAAGGTTATCAACGATAAATTTGGTATCGTTGAAGGTTTGATGACTACAGTACACGCTACAACAGCTACTCAAAAGACTGTTGACGGTCCTTCTGCTAAGGACTGGAGAGGTGGTCGTGCTGCTGGTGGCAACATTATCCCTTCTTCTACAGGTGCTGCTAAGGCTGTAGGTAAAGTAATTCCTCAGTTGAACGGTAAACTTACAGGTATGGCTTTCCGTGTTCCAACTTTGGACGTTTCTGTTGTTGACTTGACAGTTCGTTTGGAAAAAGCTGCTACTTACGAAGAAATCAAAGCTGCTATCAAATCAGCTTCTGAAAACGAAATGAAGGGTATCCTTGGTTATACTGAAGATGCTGTTGTTTCTACAGACTTCACAGGCGACGCTCGTACTTCTATCTTTGATGCAGAAGCAGGTATCGCATTGAACGGAAACTTCGTTAAATTGGTTAGCTGGTATGACAATGAGTGGGGTTATTCAAACAAGGTTGTTGAATTGATCCAGCACATGGCTAAAGTAAACGCATAATCATCGTATTATATAGTTTCAAAGCCACATCCTCCGGGGTGTGGCTTTTTTTATTACCTTTGTTCCGCTATGGAAAGCTATCAATTAATTACAGTTTTAGGGCCAACCGCTTCGGGCAAAACATCATTTGCCGCAGCACTGGCTGCCCGTCTCGATTCGGAGATTATCAGTGCCGATTCGCGCCAGATTTATCGTTCGATGGATATTGGTACAGGAAAGGACCTGGCCGATTACACCATTAACGGCAAACCTGTGCCTTATCATCTGATTGACATTTGCGATCCGGGTGATAAATACAATGTATTCGAATATCAACATGCCTTTTTCCGGGCATTCGAGGATATTCGCAATCGGGGTAAACTACCTGTCCTTTGCGGAGGTACGGGGATGTATATTGAAGCTGTGCTGAAAGGATATAAACTCCTTGATGTTCCTGCCAATCCGGTTTTGCGTGAATCATTGAAGGGGAAGTCGCTTGCCGAACTTGAGCAGCTGCTTTCCTCTTACAAAACATTGCATAATAAAACGGATGTAGATTCGCCTCAACGGGCTATCAGAGCTATTGAGATTGAAGAATACTACAAGACGCAGGCTCCGGATGCAACCGGATATGACCCAATCCGCAGCCTTATAGTGGGTTTGGATATTTCCCGCGAATTGAGAAGGGAAAAGATTTCCCGACGCTTACGAAGCCGACTGGATGAAGGGATGGTGGACGAGGTGAAAGGGATTCTGGCTAAGGGTGTGAAACCGGACGATCTTATTTATTATGGTCTGGAATATAAATACCTCACCCTTTATGTACTGGGAGAGCTTTCCTATACAGAAATGGTGTCGCAGCTTGAAATAGCGATTCATCAATTTGCCAAAAGACAGATGACCTGGTTCAGGGGAATGGAACGACGAGGTTTCACCATCCATTGGCTGGATGCCACCTTACCGGCCGAACAAAACATCCAGGCTGTTATAACATTGTTAAATCAATAAACTTCAAACATATGATTTCTGTAAAGGATTTAACTTCCGGCGATAATTTCTTTCTAATGGCCGGCCCTTGTGTGATTGAGGGAGAAGATATGGCCCTTCGCATTGCCGAAAGGGTAGTTACGATTACAAACAAATTAGGGATTCCCTATATCTTTAAAGGATCATACCGTAAAGCAAACCGTTCGCGTATCGATTCATTTACAGGTATTGGCGACGAAAAAGCGTTGAAAATCCTGCAAAAAGTTGGAACTACATTCGGTATTCCTACTGTAACAGATATACATGAAAGTGCAGAAGCGGCTATGGCGGCCAACTATGTAGACGTGTTGCAGATTCCGGCATTTCTTTGCAGACAGACCGATCTGCTTATTGCTGCCGCCCAAACCGGTAAAATAGTTAATATTAAGAAAGGACAATTTCTTTCGCCGGGCGCAATGTCTTTTGCGGTTCAGAAGGTGGTAGACGCCGGTAATCCTCAGGTAATGATTACCGAAAGAGGAACTACATTTGGTTATACCGACCTGGTGGTCGATTACCGGGGAATACCTCAAATGCAGGAGTTTGGATTTCCGGTCATAATGGATGTCACCCATTCATTGCAGCAACCGAATCAGACTTCGGGTGTTACCGGAGGTTTACCTCAGCTGATTGAAACCATTGCCAAAGCAGCAATAGCAGTTGGAACAGACGGCCTGTTTATAGAAACTCATCCAGAACCATCTGTTGCTAAATCGGATGGTGCCAATATGCTGCAGCTCGATCTATTGGAAGGATTGCTCACTCGTCTGGTTCGCATCCGCGAAGCCATAAAGTAAGAGACAACTGTATATACAATAAAAGGATGAAACTTATGGTTTCATCCTTTTATTGTATATAGCAAAAAGAGTTCGAAAGGATTCATTTCTTACCCTTCTTTACTTCAGTCACGGTTTCTTTCTTTTTAAATTTATCCAATTCTTTTTTTAGTGATTCAATCTCCAATCCCTGATTCTTAATAGTTGTAAGCAAAGAATTAAGCTCTTCGTTTTCTATAGATGTTGGATATTGGGCTTCAACCCGTAAAATAAAGTCGGATAAAACATTCATGTAGTTATTGAATGCCTCGTATGGATTATCGTACGGACTAAATGCACCGCCTCCCATATGTTTGGTGCTCATATAGTAAAAATGGTCGCTGCTCTGCAGATAATTCCAGTCTTGCCTGATGCGCCGGTCTTCACACAAACGAACACGTTCAACAATTTCTTTCAGCTTGGTAAAAGCTTCTTGTTGCAGCAGGTTACCCAGCCATGCACTGCAGTCGCGCTCCTCGTCAACCCACGACATTGGGTAAGGAACCGAAATCGAATCTACCGGTTTAAGGAGATTGAATGCTTCCGACGGTAAAATAAATCCGATTTCTTTTTCGGCAGCAAAACGAGGCAATGCCTTAAAGAAATCAAAAATTCCGGATTCAGCGGGATGGTATGATCCGAGAACCTCGTAATTCATAAATAAATTTATGATTTGTTGTTCGGGTGGAGTCTCGGCAATCCATGAAATAAACTTATCGGCTGTCAGCGGATATTCATTCCAGGCATAGTTATTGAATCGGTCGGAGATATCTTCACTAAACCGGTCATTCTTGAGTAATAACTTTAGCAACGGCTGTACCTTGGATGTGTATAGATAATTTGGACTTTTCCATCCTAATACGTGCTTGGCTCCTTCGGTGATCATTCCTTTAAATCCAGCCTTGTAAACCCATTCGGATATTGTATCCGAATAAATCAGTTCGGTATTACGAAATACTTTAGGAGTTACACCAAACAATGAATGTATCTTTTCTTTATGCATCCGTATCTGGTCCTTAAATTCCTCTTTGTCGGCCAACGATGCCAGAGAATGCGAATAAGTTTCGGCAAGAAACTCCACATTACCAGTTGCAGCCAGCTCCTTGAAACTATCAATCACTTCCGGAGCGTAGATTTCCATCTGTTCGATAGCAGTACCCGAAATGGAGAAAGCCACTTTAAACTTTCCGCCGCTACTTTTTATCATATCCAGAATTGTCCGGTTGGCAGGGATGTAGCACTTCTCGGCAATGCGGCGGATTATCTCCTCATTACTGAAATCATCATAATAATAGTGGTCGTTCCCTATATCAAAAAAGCGGTATCTTTTAAGTCGAAACGGCTGATGTATTTGAAAATAAAAGCAGATCGTCTTCATATCTATATTTTTAGTATTTTATTTATTCATTACCTGATCGTAAATACGACGCACTTTTTGTCCGGCGTATTCCCATTTAATATTGTCGACTTCCCTTTTTCCCTCCTCTTTCAGGAATTGATACATGGCCGGATAGGTAATAATGCCATATATGGCATCTGCCATGGCTTCGATATCCCAGTAATCCACTTTAACAGCGTAATCGAGGATCTCGGCGCAACCCGACTGTTTAGAAATAATAGAAGGCACCCCGCATTGCATAGCTTCAAGGGGAGAGATTCCGAAAGGTTCAGACACCGAAGGCATCACATAAACATCACTCGACTTCAGCACCTCGTAAACCTGCTTCCCTTTCATAAATCCGGTAAAGTGAAAACGGTCGGAAATATTCCGTGAAGCCGCCAGTCTTATCATCTGATCCATCATATCTCCGCTGCCAGCCATAACAAAACGCACATTATCAGCCTTTTCCAATACTTTAGCTGCAGCTTCTACAAAATATTCAGGTCCCTTCTGCATGGTGATACGCCCCAGAAAAGTGACAACTTTATCTTTCACACCCCGTTTATCCTGAATGGAAACAATATCCTGACTTAAAGGCTCTACCGCATTATGCACCGTGGTTACTTTAGACGGATCCTGGTGATATTTTTCGATCACCGTATTTCGTGTGAGGTTACTAACCGTAATAATATGATCGGCAAAATCCATTCCATTTTTCTCAATAGCGTACACCTCCGGATTTACATTCCCCCTGCTGCGGTCGTAATCTGTAGCATGCACATGTATAACCATGGGTTTGCCGGAAATTTGTTTAGCATGTATCCCTGCCGGATAGGTCAACCAATCATGTGCATGAATCACGTCAAAAGATTCAGCACGGGCAATGACGCCTGCTACAATGGAATAATTATTTATTTCTTCAAGCAGATTATCGGGATACCGTCCCGAAAATTCAATGCAACCCAGGTCGTTCACCCCCCGATAACTGAAATCTGCGTAGATATTATCTCTTAATTTATAATACTCCTCGGGAGACATCTTCTCTCCCAATCTGTTCTTCACATAATTATAATCAACATCCCGCCAAACTATAGGCGTATTACAGGCCCCTACAATCTTCAGGAAACTCTGATCCTCATCACCCCAGGGTTTAGGAATTACAAATGTAATATCCATATCTGGCTGCAACGCCATTCCACGGGTTAATCCATAGCTGGCGGTTCCCAATCCTCCTAGAATATGCGGAGGAAATTCCCAACCGAACATTAGTGCTTTCATAATCGTTTAATTTTTATTCGGCGTTATACTTTTTCAACATTTCCAGAACCCTCAGAATGGCAGCCACATTCATTGCAAAAGAAACTGCACCCCTTCCCGTGTAGGGAGGATTCCCATCAAAAATTTCCGCCAAGGTTCCAATACAATGTAAAGACATCTCTTCTTCCATACTTATCAACATGCGCTCTACAAACGAAATTCCACCTTTTCCAAATATCTTCAGATACGATTCGAGGTAAGCACCAAACAACCACGGCCAGGCAGTACCCTGATGGTAAGCTAAATCCCGTTCATTCTGAGTCCCGACATAATTAGGTCTATAACCTTCGCTTTTGGGACTGAGGGAGCGAAGTCCTTTAGGTGTAACAAGTTCTTTGGTTACCATATCGATAACCGCTCTTTTCTGTACACGGTTAAGAGGCGAATATGGAAACGCAACTGTAAAAATCATATTTGGGCGTACACTCCAGTCCACATACCCGCCACTAACCGAATCCAGCAGGTAATTATATCCGTTCAGGAATGTCTCTACAAAAGAGGTATCCATCTTATTAATCAGAACATCTGCAGACTCGTCCGCTTTATCCCCGGCCAGCTCCTTGTAGAACTTAAGCGCATTGTACCATAAGGCATTAAACTCTACAATATATCCCGATCTTGCCACAACCGGTTTGCCGTTTATAGTTGAATTCATCCAGGTAATGGTTTTATCCCGTCCTTCGGCAAAAAGCAACCCGTTTTCCATGAGTTTCATATCCGGATGCTTTTGATCCCGGAAATAGGTTATGATCTCTCCCACGAAATCGGCATAAAGCGTTTGCGCTTTGTCAATTCCCATGGCTCTCGCATATTGGTGAATGGCCCATATCGCCCACAGGAATACATCCGGGTGCTCAATCTCTCTGATAACCCCATCCCCCTTGCCGGTCTGCATGAAGTTCCGTATAGCCGGCATGGCCGTATGCATTATTTTTTCAAATCTCACCGGGTCGTCGATAGACAAGGTACATCCCGGTAACGATATAAACAAGTCACGGGCCCTGACTTTAAACCACGGATATCCGGCCAGCAAATAGGCATCTTCTTCCTTGGGACGGAAATAAAACTGCTGTGCCGAATTTTTCAAACAATTATAAAAACTGGTACGCGGTGTACGGGCTTCGGCTTCCTGCACAAATAATTTCTTCAACTGATTGGTTGCAACCGGACCTACTCCCGCACTGAATATGATTGTTTCACCCTTCTTGATCGGAACTTCAAAATAACCTGGCACATACAGATCTTCCTTATATGGATATCCTCTCTCCTGCTCTTTCAGGTATTCGATGCCGTTGTACCAATAGGGTTCAAAAACAAATTTCACCTTCTTATTAAACTGCATGTATAAATCGGGATACCCTTTGTACATACAGGTCTTTATTCCGTTGGGCACATCCTGATAAAGTTTGTTTACAGATCCATTTTCCTGCGCAAGGCTGTTTGCGTTACGAAATGCGAGGAAAGGTTTGAAACGTAATGTTGTATCCGAATGGGCGTCTTCCAAGGTATATTTTATCATTATCCTGTTCTCATAAAGCGAGAACACCTTTTCTTTGGCAAGCACCACACCTCCCACACGATAGACTGTTCTGGGAACGGTATCGCATGTAAATTCGCGGATATATTTATGACCTTTGGGATTATAATTGTTTCCGGCATATTTATGAAGCCCCAGATTAAAGGGTGCATCATGCTGAATAACAGTTTCATCCAATGACGATAGCAAAACGTGGTTATCATCATCAAGTTCGGGCAAGGGCATTACAAGCAGCCCATGATATTTTCGAGTGTTGCAATCCACCACAGTCGTACAATGATAAGCACCGTTTCGATTCGTCCGCAGAATTTCCCGTCTAAGAGACTCCTCGAGGTTTATCATTACTGTCTTATCGAATTTAAGATAACTCATACTGATAGTTGGTTTTAAGTTAGATGCTAACTGGTTTTATTCTTATTTATGTACCAAATATATCACTAATATGTAGAATAAACAAATTCATTTTCAGTTTTTTTTAGAATTGAGAGATAATACATAGTATGAACATATGGCGGTTTTTTGAAAAGGTTTTCGCATCTTTGCATTCATTTCCTTAATTACAATATCTTATGAGACAATTATTTATTATCCTAGTATTATTTTTAACTATGACAAATATGACACAAGCGGCTTCAAATCCTTTTTTTAGTAAATATAAAACGCCATTTGAAACGCCGCCTTTTAACAAAATTAAAACGGAACATTACGAACCGGCTTTTGATGAAGGAATAAAACAATTAGCCCAGGAGGTTGAAACCATTGCCGGCAATCCCCGGCCGGCTACATTCAAGAACACCATAGAAGCGCTCGAATACAGCGGTAAATTATTAACCAAGGTGAGTTCGGCATTCTATAATGTACTAAGTGCGGAAAGCAACGATGAAATGATGGAGATATCCGAACGCATTTCACCCAAGTTGTCGGAGAGCTCTAACAACATCTACCTCAACGAAAAACTATTTGCCAGGGTAAAAGCTGTGTACGAACAGAAAGACAAACTACCTCTTTCCACAGAAGAGGCTAAACTTCTGGAAGAGACCTACTACGCCTTTTCAGTACGTGGAGCAAACCTTTCGGCCGAAGATAAAGCAAAATACAGGGAACTAAGCACCGAATTAAGTAAACTCACTCTTAAATTCGATCAGAACGTATTAAAAGACGAAAACAGGTACGAACTGCTGCTAACCTCGGAGGATCAGTTAGCCGGATTGCCTCAGGGAGTGATTGATGCGGCTGCACTAAAGGCAAAGGAGAAAGGTAAGACAGGTTGGATGTTCACGCTGTCCGCTCCCAGCTATGTTCCTTTTATGCGGTATGCAGACAACAGAGAGCTGCGCAAAGAACTTTACCTCGCAAATATGGCTGTGGGTAATAAAGGGGATGAGTATGATAACAAGGAAAACATCAAGAATATTGTAAACACGCGCCTTGCCATTGCCCGGCTGATGGGATATAATTCCTTTGCAGAATATACCTTAAAAAGAAGAATGGCCCAAAAACCGGAAGCGGTATACGAGCTGACAGACAAATTACTGGCAGCTTACAAACCGGTAGCAGTGAACGAATATAATGCGGTACAGGGATTTGCATTGGGAATGGAAAAGAAAAACTTCGACATCATGCCCTGGGACTGGAGCTATTATTCTGAAAAGCTTAAAGATGTCAAGTTTAACATCAACGACGAGATGACCCGTCCCTATTTTGAGCTGAAGCAGGTTCAGAAGGGTGTGTTCGGATTGGCTACCCAACTGTATGGCATCACATTTAAGGAAAACAAAAACATCCCGGTCTATCACCCCGATGTAAATACATACGAAGTATATGATGCCGATGGAAAATTTCTGTCCGTTTTATATACCGACTTCTTCCCAAGGGAAGGGAAGCAGTCCGGTGCCTGGATGAACAGTGTAAAAGAACAATATATGGAAAATGGCAAAGACAGCCGTCCACAGGTTGTGATCGTGATGAACTTCACCATGCCTACGGATACGAAACCATCGTTGCTCTCTTTTGATGAAGTGAATACACTTTTGCACGAATTCGGACATGCACTGCATGGTATGCTTGCCAAGGGAACCTATGCAAGTCTGTCGGGCACCAATGTTTACAGAGATTTTGTCGAGCTTCCATCGCAGATAATGGAAAACTGGCTTACGGAGAAGGAATTCCTCGACCAAATTGCAATCCATTATCAGACCGGAGAGAAGATCCCTCAGGAGATGGTACAGAAATTGGTAGACGCTTCGAACTTCAATACAGGCTATCAATGCTGCCGCCAGCTAAGTTTCGGCATGCTCGATATGGCCTGGCATACGTTAACCCAACCTTTCGACGGCGACGTAACTAAATTTGAAAAGAATGCCTGGTCGGCAGCCTCTATACTTCCGGAAGTGGATGGTACTTTGATGAGCAGCAGTTTCGGACATATCTTTTCCGGAGGTTACGCAGCCGGATACTATGGATATAAATGGGCCGAAGTACTTGATGCCGATGCATTTGCGGCCTTCAAGGAAGCCGGTATATTTAACAAAGAGGTGGCAGGTTCATTCTACAAAAATATACTTTCAAAAGGTGGAACGGAAGACCCTATGGAACTGTATATCCGCTTTCGCGGTCAGAAACCCGAAATTAACGCATTGTTAAAAAGGAATGGTATTAAAAATTAATACTAAAACTGACTACAACTAAGCTAAATATCGCTATTTTTGTGGCTTGAATGTACAGAGAATTCAATAGCGTACCGTTATTCTTTCATAATGGTACGCTCTCAACCATTAACCTGTACCTTAAAATATGTGATCATATGAGCGAAAAGACTGATAAACAACTGGAATTAGACAAACGATACCTGCGAATGGCTGCCATCTGGGCTGAAAATTCATACTGCAAACGCAGACAGGTAGGCGCTCTGATTGTTAAAGACCAGATGATTATTTCGGATGGATATAACGGCACACCATCCGGATTCGAGAATGTATGTGAAGACGAATTCAATGTTACCAAACCTTATGTTCTTCATGCCGAGGCAAATGCGATCACCAAGGTAGCGGCTTCGTCAAACAGCAGCAAGGATGCCACCATATACATCACCTCCGCCCCCTGTATAGAATGTGCCAAACTCATTATTCAGTCGGGTATCAGGCGCGTAGTATATTCAGAGAAATACCGCGTAGAAGATGGATGCAATTTGCTATCCCGTGCCGGCATTGAACTTTCCTATATTGATTTAAACGAATAATAGATACAATCTTATGGATAAGAATAAGAGAATTGCTATCTGGTTGCCTGTCATCATTGCCGCAAGCATTGCCTTGGGTATATTTATTGGGAACCACTATCTTTCCATTTCAACCGGAAAATTCCGCAACTATGCCAGCGGAAATAAGATCAATGCCATTCTGGACATCATTGACGAACAGTATGTGGATACGGTAAATATGAGTCAACTGGTGGAAGGAGCCATTCCAAAGATTTTCAGCGAACTGGATCCTCACTCGGGTTATATACCTGCTGCGGATGCACAGATGGTAAACGAAGAGCTTGAAGGTTCATTCAGCGGCATTGGCGTGTCTTTTAATCTGCAGACCGATACAATTCTGGTGATAAGTGTTATTCCGGGAGGTCCTTCCGAGAAAGCCGGATTATTGGCGGGCGACCGTATCATAACCATCAACGACTCTCTGTTTGCAGGCAATAACAGCAGTCAGGGTAAAATCATGAAAACCTTGCGTGGGGCAAAGAATAGTGTCGTAAAACTGGGTATCAAGCGAAGCACCTCACAAGACCTGCTTTATTTTAATGTTACCCGTGGCGATGTACCGGTTAATTCGGTCGATGTAGCTTATGTAGTTCGCGAAGGTGTCGGTTACATCAAGGTAAATAAATTTGCAAGAACAACCTATAACGAATTTATTACAGCCATAGCAAAACTGAAGCAGCAAAACTGCAAGAGTTTCATTATAGACCTTCGGGGTAATACAGGAGGATATATGGATGCGGCTATCAACATGATAAACGAATTTATGGCAAACGGCCGACTGATTGTTTATACAGAGGGTAAAGCCTTTCCAAGAAACGATGTGTATGCAAACGGAACCGGAACTTGCCAGGATGCTCCTATTGTTGTACTAACGGACGAATTCTCCGGTTCTGCCAGTGAGATCTTTGCCGGAGCAATCCAGGATAACGACAGGGGACTTATAATCGGCAGACGTACCTACGGTAAAGGATTGGTTCAATCTCAGATTCCATTGAGTGACGGATCGGCTTTGCGCCTTACCATCGCCCGCTACTATACCCCTTCGGGAAGATGTATACAAAAGGATTACGAACTGGGTAAGACAGACGAATACGATCAGGATCTTTTCAACCGCTTCATGCATGGAGAGTTTGATTCGGCTGACAGTATCAAGATTAACAATTCGTTGAAATATCAGACCTCGCTGGGACGAACAGTCTATGGCGGCGGAGGTATCATGCCTGATATCTTTATTCCACGCGATACTTCGGGCGTCACCTCCTACTTCAGCAATGTGATAAATTCCGGCGTATTGAATCTCTTTACATTGGAATATTCTGATAATAACAGAGAAAAACTATCATCATTCAAAACCTATCAGGAATTATATAACTACCTGAAAAAGCAGCCATTATTAGACAAGTTTACAAACTATGCAGTATCCAAAGGCATTCGCAAGCGCGTTACCCTGATCAATATCTCGGCCAAGCTTATTGAGAACCAGCTGCATTCGTATATTGTACGCAACTTCTTTAATGACGAAGGGTTCTACCCAATCTTTTTGAAGGACGATGTAACCCTGCTTAAGGCTATTGAAGTGATTGAGCAAGGAAAATCGATGCCGCAGGCACCCAAGCAGGCAAAACAATAAGGACATCTATTTGTTTTTAATAGTATATCAGTATAAAGGAGAGGATCACCCCTCTCCTTTATATTTTCGTACAAATAAAATTAAATGCTATAGTCAATGGATAAGAAAGAGATTAAGAAGACAATTCGGAAAGAGATCGCCCATTTGAAAAAGAATCATACAATGGAATGGCAGGAAAAGATGTCGGCTTTGATTCTTTCTAAACTGGAAGAAACCGACCAATTCAGAAATGCAAGATCGATTGCTATATACCATGCCATACCGGGTGAAGTACAAACCGAATCATTTATCAACAAATGGCACAAAACAAAACAATTATATCTGCCCGTAATTGAGAACGATTTCCTGAAGCTGCAACCCTATCACGGTCCGGATAACCTGAAAGCAGGAGTTTTCGGAATCCTGGAACCGGCAAGTAATCACCCCGTAGATGTAAGTGATATTTCACTCATAATTGTTCCCGGCGTTGCATTTGATAAAAACCGGAACCGCATGGGAAGAGGTAAAGGGTATTACGATAAGCTGTTGAAACATTCGCAGGCATGTAAAATAGGAATCTGCTACGAATTTCAGCTTATAGAAGAAGTTCCCTCCGAGTCGTTCGATGTTCCGATGGATGTTGTGATTACCGAATCGAAGGTTATATAACAGTAAATTCAACGGATTACAATATCTCTTATCACCTGAGAACCGGCATAGTCGTTCAGACTCTTCACTAATTTTTCGCGGCACAGCACCAGCTCACTCCGTAATACAGAGGATGTAAGAGATACATAAAGCACCTTATCCTTTACATATACATTGCGCGTGTACTGCAAAACCATCGGACCGAGCACCTCCTGCCAGGCCCGCCGGATGCGTATTTCCATCATCTTTTCGTAAAGCTCCGTATTATCTTCGAAAAAATCACGGAGCAGTTCGCCCAGCTTCTGTGTATTATTTCGTTTCATTTTCTTCTTCCAAAGGGCACACCTCACCCTGTTCCACTTTAAACAAACAATACGCATGATCCATCGCCTCCAGTATCTCGTCGAGGTATTTACGGTTGGTGTCGGTAATAAAAATCTGACCGAAACCTTCGCCCGAAACAAGCTTTATAATCTGTTCCACCCTGTTTGCATCCAGCTTATCAAAAATATCATCCAGCAATAAAACCGGAAGCGTATTCCCTTTTTTAGCCAACAAGGCAAATTGAGCCAGTTTTAAAGCAATCAGGAATGTTTTATTTTGTCCCTGCGACCCCACACGGCGAATCAGCTGCCCGCTTAATGTCATTTCCAGATCATCCTTATGTACACCAGACGACGTATAACCGAGGTAACGATCCCTTTCGCGGGATTGCTGTAGCAATTCGGCCAGTCCGCAGTCCGACAACTGCGAAATATAGGTAAGTCCCACACATTCGGACGAACTGCATATGGTCTGATAATATGAGTTGAACAAAGGCGTGAGTTCTTCAACCAACCGGACTCTATCCTTATATATTTTTGAGCCGTAAAGCTCCATCTGCATTTCCAAAACTTCGAACAACGAATAATCTGTAACCTGATTTTTAAGCAACACATTCCGTTGCACCAATGCTTTGTTATATTGAATAAGGGCATGCAGGTAATTCTTATCTTGTTGGGAGATGATCATATCAAGGAATTTACGACGTTCGTCGCTCCCACCCTGAATCAATTCGGAATCGGCCGGCGAAACCATGACCAATGGCAGTAATCCGATATGATCGGATAATTTATCGTATTCTTTCTTATTCCTTTTAAATTGTTTGCGTGACTTCCTGCGGATGGAGCAAAAAATGTCTTCATCACGCCCTTCATATAAATAAGCACCCTGAAGGACACATAATTCTTCGTCGGTTGTAACAAGTAGACTTTCGGGAGTATTCAGGTAACTTTTACAAAAGGAAAGGTAATGAATGGCATCCAGCAAGTTTGTTTTTCCCATTCCATTATTTCCAAAAAAACAATTCATTTTGGGTGAAAAAGCAACCTCTGTCTGCCGTATATTTTTGTAATTTAGGATAGAAAGCCTCTTAAGTATCATCTGTTGCTCGTTTTGATTTACAAAGTTAAAATAAAAAGAGATGCCAACAAGTGAGCATTTAATCTTATACGTAAAAAATATACTATAAGTTTAGCTTATTTCATTAAAAAAATTTACTTTTGCGCTTTGAATAAAGTAATTGATGCGATTAGGCAAACTAATAAATAACAAAAAAATATTATGGCTACTAACGGAAATGGCACCCACACAGAAGCGGAAATCGGAGTAATCGTTTCGCGCACTGAAGAATTCATCGAAAAGAACACTAAAAAAATTATTTACGGCGTTGTTGCAATAGCAGTTGTTGTTGGCGCTTTTGTTGGCTTTAACTATGCATATTTGGTTCCTCAGGAAAAGAAAGCAAATGCAGCCATGTTTAAAGGTGAACAATATTTCGCACAGGATTCTTTTGCATTGGCCTTAAACGGCAACGGGGCTGATTATCCTGGCTTTGAAGCTATAATTGACGATTACGGTACAACAGACGCAGCAAACCTTGCCAAGGCTTATGCAGGTATCTGTTATTTCAAATTAGGAGACACTAAGAAAGCATTGGATCTTTTAAAATCGTACGACGGAAGCGATAAAATGATTGCTCCTTCTGTAACAGGTCTGATTGGCGATTGTCTTGTTAACGAAGGCAAAGTAAAAGATGGAATCGGCTATTTCGAAAAAGCAGCTTCACAGGCAGACAATGAAGTTATCAGTCCGGTTTATCTGAAAAAGGCCGGTCTAGCTTACGAAAGCCTGAATCAACCGAAGGATGCTGTTAAGGCATACACAACTATTAAGGAAAAATATTTCAATTCCCTTGAAGCAGCAGACATAGACAAATATATTGCCCGCGCATCGGCAAAATAAGTATAAAAAACAGATTATAAACAGAGGATGTCTTTTATCAGGGCATCCTCTAATTTTTAATAAAAAAAAGAATGGCAACAGCTTATCAAAATTTATCAGCTTACGACTTCGACAGCGTTCCCGATGCATCGGAGATGACTATTGGTATAGTAGTGGCTGAGTGGAATAAAAATATTACAGAGAAATTACTTGTAGGAGCTATCAACACGTTGGAAAAACATGGCGTAAAATCAGAAAACATCATTGTTGGACGTGTACCAGGAAGCTTCGAATTGACTTTCGGAGCAAAAAGATTGGCCGAAAGCAAGGATTTAAATGCTGTAATTATACTTGGATGTGTAGTAAAAGGTGATACACCGCATTTTGATTACGTTTGTTCGGGAGTTACTCAAGGGGTTACCGAACTCAATCTTATGTATGATATTCCATTCATTTTCGGGCTATTAACTACCGATACTATGGAGCAGTCTGAAGACCGTGCCGGAGGTAAGCATGGAAATAAAGGTGATGAAGCTGCAATTACTGCAATAAAAATGATAGATTTTTCTTGCAAGTTACAAAATTAATCGTACCTTTGCAACGCAATAGAAAATAATGGGGGCAGTTACCAGAGTGGCCAAATGGGGCTGACTGTAACTCAGCTGACTTCGTCTTCGGTGGTTCGAATCCATCACTGCCCACAAAAATTGCGGAAGTAGCTCAGTTGATAGAGCATTAGCCTTCCAAGCTGAGGGTCGCGGGTTTGAGCCCCGTCTTCCGCTCTCAAAAGAGGAATCCAAACGGATTCCTCTTTTTTTATTTAGTATATCCATCTCTCCTATCCCCTTCCCTCTCTCTTGGGATCACGAACAAATTCTGGGTCTAAGCATAAATTTTGCATAATCTGTACAGGAAGAATTTAATGTCCGTTACACCTCTAAACGGTGGATCAAGAACAAATTATTATCTACAATCATCTTTGCCTTCATCCATCTATTTCCATTACTTAAGAGAAGTATTGGCGAAGATACGGAGAACTATTTTTTTTATAACGAACATCTATTCGTTTGCCAATTGTTGAATGCAAGTTATCCAATTGTGTACTTTGCGTTTGTCATATGGCAAACGCAAAGTACACAATTGTCGAACGAATAGTTCTTCGTATTGAAAATAATAGAACACAACAGGGAACGCACTAATTCATAACATAGAGACCAATAGATCCTGCCTTCAAAAGAAAAAGAATGTCTTATCTCTTAAAATGGATAATAACAGAGGCTCTTCTATAAATTATATAAAATAATTTAGGTCGATAATGTACTATAGCCTAACAGCTTACACGCTTCTCCACCAAACACTGCGAAATCTATATGCCAATTCGCTTGCTTTATAAGAATATTATCGTACCTTTGCACTCGTTATCCAATAACAAACATATCGCGGAGTGGAGCAGTGGTAGCTCGTTGGGCTCATAACCCAAAGGTCGTAAGTTCGAGTCTTGCCTCCGCAACAGAAAGAATAAGGATCGGTTCACTACCGGTCCTTATTTGTTTATTGCCCCCCATATCTTTATATTTATAAAGAAACAAAAAACAATCCGAACTTTTCAACTGTTTGATTAGAGTAGATCAAATTGGACATCCATCGTTGTCTACATCAATCCTATGAATATTCCTTATTGTTTTACCTTATAAATACTCAACACGAATGAAGATACACGAGTACCAGGCAAAAGAATTGTTTGCCGCGTATGATATTCCGGTAAAGAAGCAGATACTATGCCATACGGCCGACGAAGCTGTAGATGCATACTCGCGCTTAAATGTACCTCTGGTGGTATTAAAAGCACAAGTTTTAACCGGTGGACGGGGAAAGGCGGGCGGAATCAAACTTGCCGACAGTCCGGAAAAGGTGAAAGCAAATGCCGAAGCCATATTGGGCATAAAGATTAAAGATATTCCCGTAGACAGAATTCTGGTGACCGAAGCTGCAGATATCAAAAAAGAATATTACATGAGTATAGTCGTAGACCGTAACACAAAATCGGCTTTACTTATGTTGAGCAGCGACGGGGGGATAGATATTGAAGAGGTGGCGCACTCCACTCCCGAACGTATCTATAAATTTCAGATCGACCCGCTATTGGGAACACCCGATTTCTTTACCAGAAAAGTGGCATTTTCATTGTTCACCGATATTAAACTGATCAACCAGCTCAGCCACATTATAAAATCCTTATACAAACTTATGCTCGAAACCGACGCTTCGCTTGCCGAGATAAATCCCCTGGTTCTTACTCCGGATGATACGTTGGTGGCAGTTGATGCGAAAATGACTTTCGATGACAACGCGTTGTATCGACATCCCCAAATTGCCACCCTCTTTGAACCCACAGTAGAAGAGAAGAAGGAAAAAGAGGCAAAAGCGAAAGGTTTCAGCTATGTACACCTGGGAGGAGAGATTGGTTGCATGGTTAACGGAGCCGGTCTTGCCATGGCTACCATGGATCTTATTAAAAGATATAGGGGGAAACCTGCAAATTTCCTTGACATCGGCGGAAGCTCTAACAGCGAGAAAGTAGTGCATGCAATGAAATTGTTATTGCAGGACAGTGATGTAAAGGTGGTTCTAATCAATATTTTTGGCGGAATCACCCGGTGTGATGATGTAGCAAACGGACTTTTAAAGGCCTTCGAACAAATTGATACAGATATACCGGTGGTAGTCCGGCTAACGGGTACAAACGAGGAGCTTGGCAGGGCTCTGCTTAAAGACTCCAAACTGTATGTAGCCAATACCATGAGCGAGGCAACAAGAATGGCTGTTAATCTTGCACTAAAAACCTATTAATCTATATTTAATTATGAGCATTCTTATCAATAAAAATACAAGAGTAGTTGTTCAGGGTATAACCGGCCGGGATGGTGGATTCCATGCCGGAAAAATGAAAGAATACGGTACACAGGTTGTTGCAGGTACTTCTCCGGGTAAAGGAGGCACATTTGTAAATGGTGTGCCGGTATTTAACACCGTACATGAAACGGTACGACTTATGCAGGCCGACACATCCATCATCTTTGTACCAGCCGCATTTGCCTGCGATGCTATAATGGAAGCTGCCGACGCCGGAATAAAGCTGATTATATGCATTACCGAAGGGGTACCCACCCTCGATGTGATCAAAGCTTACAATTATGTAAAGTTAAAAGGTGCCTCCCTGATCGGGCCGAACTGTCCGGGACTTATTTCGCCGGAAAAGAGTTTATGCGGCATTATGCCTGCTTCTATATTTAAGGCCGGTGGCGTAGGTGTTATAAGCCGAAGCGGCACACTTACCTACGAAGTAGTCTATCACCTTACAGCGGCAGGAATGGGACAATCTACCGCAGTTGGAATAGGTGGAGACCCTGTAGTGGGACTTCACTACCTGGAACTGTTGTCCATGTTTGAAGAAGACGAAGATACCGAAGCCATTGTTTTAATTGGCGAAATTGGCGGAAATGCAGAAGAAAGGGCAGCGTCTTACATCCAGCACCACGTAACCAAGCCGGTTGTGTCATTTATTGCAGGGTTATCGGCTCCGCCCGACAAACAGATGGGGCATGCCGGAGCCATCATATCCAGCGGATCTGGAAGTGCCAAAGAGAAGATTGCCGCACTCGAAGCAGTAGGTATCCGTGTAGCTCCGGAACCTTCGATGATTCCCGACTTGCTGAAAAGCTAAATTTCCGAAACAAAAAAAGCCCCTCCGGATAATATCCGGAGGGACTTACTCTATCCGCAACCAGCCTTAGTTAGCGGATTTTTATTTCGCAATTGGATAAATCTTCTATAATTGCCAGCGATTCTACATGCACGCCCTTCTCTCGTAAGATTTTCCCTCCGTTTTGGAATGCCTTCTCAATAACAAACCCCATACCACTCAGGGTAGCACCGGCCTGCTTAATAAGATCGATCATTCCCAGAGACGCATTTCCGTTTGCAAGAAAATCATCAACAAACAAAACATGATCTTCGGCAGTAAGAAAGTTATTGCTGATACATACCGTATAATCTCTGTCCTTCGTAAAAGAATGCACAGTGGTTGTAAGCATGTTCTCCATAGTTTTAGGTTGTTTCTTCTTAACAAAAACAACCGGAAGCTGCATTATAAAACCAACCATTATCGCAGGCGCAATTCCGCTTGCCTCGATTGTTACGATTTTATTGATTTTTACACCCTTAAACCGGTTAACAAATTCCTGAGCTATCTGATGCATCAGCATGGGATCCATCTGATGATTAATAAAGCTGTCTACTTTCAGAATTCCTCCTTCAAAGCATTTGCCATCTTGGAGTATTCTCTTTTTTAATGCATCCATATTATTCTTTAACTTCTTTTTCTTCTTTAACGTGAATCAGGGCATTCGCTAAAATGGCAGTTAATCCACCAGTAGTGATACCCGATGAGAAGATACTTTTTATAGCTTCCGGAGCCGTTTTAAGGATATCCGGCATTAATTCTACACCAAGTCCGAGCGACAAGCTCACGGCCAGTACCAACGTAGCTTTTCTGTTGATCTGCTGAGAAGAGATGATACGGATACCGGCAGCGGCAACTGTACCAAACATCAATAAGGTTGCACCACCCAGAACAGGATCGGGCATTAAAGAGAATATAAGTCCTACTATTGGGAACAAGCCCAACAAAACCAACATAGCGGCGATATAATAACCAACGTAACGGCTGGCAACACCTGTAAGCTGGATAATACCATTATTCTGTGCAAATATTGAATTGGGGAATGAGTTGAAAATACCGGCCAACATAGAATTGAATCCGTCTGCCAAAACCCCACCTGATACGCGTTTCAAATAGCTTTCTCCTTCGATCGACTTACCAGAAATCATTGAATTTGCAGTAACATCGCCGGTTGCCTCGATGGCTGTAATCAAATAAATCAAACCAATGGCAATGAATGAAGAGATATTAAAGTCCAGTCCGTATTTGAATGGAACCGGGATATTGAACGACCAGATATTTTGAGATGTTACCTGACTGAAGTCCACCTTGCCCATTGCCAATGCTATTCCGTAACCGATACAAAGACCGAGTACGATAGAGCTCATACGTAAATATTTGTTTTTACAGCGGTTGAAGAACAAAACGCTTCCCATTACAACAGCAGCAATTCCTACATGCTCTAAGCTACCAAAAGTTCCGTTATCCATTGCGCCGTATCCACCACCGCAAGATACCACGCCCACTTTAACCAGACTAAGACCGATAAGCAGTACTACGATACCGGAAACCAGTGGAGTGATGATGGAACGCATATAGCGGAATGTACGGCTGATGATCATTTCGATGGGCGAAGCCGCGATACAAACCCCAAAAATAAGCGGAAGTCCGCCCGAAAGTCCCATGGAGATGATTGGGCCGATAAAAGAAAAGCTTGTACCCTGGATACAAAGTAATCCGGCTCCAACGGGACCCACTTTCCTACACTGTATAAAGGTTGAGATACCAGAAGCAAACAATGCCATTGAAACCATAAAACCGGTTGTTTCAAGATCTGTTTTCAATGCCCCGCAAATAATAAGCGGAGGAGTAATGATGGCAACAAAGATTGCCAACAAGTGCTGCAGTGCTGCAAAAAAGGCATCTCTGAAAGGTGGACGATCGTCTACTCCATAAATTAAATCCGCAGGTTTAGCGGGATTGATTGTCTCTTTTGCTGTTTCTGTCTGAGTATCCATTTTTATGATTATTATTAGGTTGTTCGCTCTGGTACGAAAGAGACACACATTTCTCTCTTTCTTAAACGCTTCGTCAATTTAATAAAATAAGGGGCAAAAATACAAAAAAGGAACTATACTATAGTCATAATTCACCGAAATAGAGAAGGAAAAAAATAAACACCGGGCATCTATATAAAAAGATAGGGCTACCTATCAACAGGCAGCCCATATCCAATCGTCATCAATTTAACTAATTACAACTGCGGACCTGATGCAATTAATGCTTTTGCATCGTCGTTATCGCAGTATTGCTCAAAATTCTTAATATATTTTGCAGCAAGGCTCTTAGCCTTTTCTGTCCATTCGTTTACGTCGGCATACGTATCACGTGGGTCAAGGATACCTTCAGAAACATTGTTCAATGCTTTTGGAACTGTCAGGTTCAATACTGGAAGAGTAACCTTTTCTGCGTTTTCGATAGAACCATCAATGATAGCATCGATAATAGCACGTGTATTCTTGATAGAAATACGCTTGCCTGTTCCGTTCCATCCGGTGTTAACCAAATAAGCTTTTGCTCCGTGCTCCTGCATTTTAGACACAAGTGTCTTAGCATACATAGTAGGATGCAAAGTAAGGAATGCCTCACCGAAAGCAGGAGAGAAAGAAGGAACCGGTTCAGTGATACCGCGTTCTGTTCCGGCCAACTTAGAAGTATAACCGCAAAGGAAGTGGTACTGAGCTTGCTTGTCGTCCAGGATAGAAACCGGAGGTAATACTCCGAAAGCATCTGCAGACAAGTAGATGATTTTCTTAGCGTGACCTGCTCTTGAAGGAAGAACGATCTTGTTGATGTGATAGATAGGATAAGAAACACGTGTGTTTTCTGTCTTTGATCCATCAGCATAGTCAACAGAACCATCTTCGCGAACTGTTACGTTTTCAAGCAAAGCATCACGTTTGATAGCCTGCCAGATATCTGGTTCGTTTTCCTGGCTCAAGCTGATAACCTTAGCGTAGCAACCACCTTCGTAGTTAAATACACCGTTGTCATCCCAACCGTGCTCGTCGTCACCGATAAGGTAACGTTTCGGGTCGGCAGAAAGAGTTGTCTTACCTGTTCCTGAAAGACCGAAGAATACAGCTACATCACCATCTTTACCAACGTTGGCAGAACAGTGCATAGAAGCCATACCTCTTAGAGGCAGGTAGTAGTTCATCATAGCGAACATACCTTTCTTCATTTCACCACCGTACCATGTACCACCGATGATCTGAAGTTTTTCAGTCAGGTTGAAGCATACAAATACTTCTGAGTTCAAGCCCTGCTCTTTCCAGTTCGGATTGGTTGTTTTTGAAGAGTTCAATACAACGAAATCAGGTTCGCCGTAGTGTTCCAGTTCATATTGTGAAGGACGGATAAACATGTTTGTCACGAAGTGAGCCTGCCATGCAACTTCCATAACGAAACGTACTTTCATACGTGTGTCTTCGTTTGTACCGCAATAAGTATCAACAACGTATAATTTCTTTGCAGAAGAAAGCTGTTTCAAAGATAATGCCTTCAAATCATTCCAAACTTCGGTTGAAACTGGCTTGTTGATTGTGCCGTCCCACCAAATTGTATCTTCAGTAGTTGCATCTTTAACGATGTATCTGTCTTTAGGAGAACGACCGGTAAAGACACCTGTGTCTACTGCCACTGCACCTGTGTTTGTCAGTTTTCCAACTTCGTAACCTTGGTTACTTGGATCAGTTTCTGCCTGGAACAACTGCTCATAAGAAGGGTTATGAACAATTACAGCATCCGCTACAATTCCATACTTACTTAAATCTAAATTTGCCATTTACAGTAAATTAATTTGATTAAATTATCTAGTTCTAACTCGCTTTCAACTCGTAAAACTTACGGTTACAAATATAGAACATCCTTGCGCCACTATTGTTACGCAAAATATGATTGTTGTTATGGAATCTGATACAGGAAGGACTAAAAGGTGTTTTTTAGCATCTTTTATAGAATAGCTTGAGACTTAATTTCTATTTAAGGCTCTCCCTTAATTGGGAAGGTGTCATTCCAAAATGAGTCTTGCAATATTCGTTGAAATGAGCCGGGGTGGCAAAGCCATATTCGTCCATAATATCCTTGAAAGCAACATTCTCAATAGATATCTTATACTTTATATGTTTTGACTTTTGCTTTAAAATCCATTGGTAAGCCGATTCGTTAAAATGCGCTTTGAACTTTTTACGAAAGGTGGATACATTATAGCCTCCTAATCGTGCAAATTCCTCCACACTTTCAACTTTTAGATAGTTAGCCATTACAAAACTTTTAAAATCCACACTTTTACCTATCAGGGGGTAAAAGAAGGTTGCATTCTCAAGACGCGTGTAATACAACCTGAAAAGGACAAAGATCTCGGACTGCTTCGCCTGGAACAGATGGCTGCATCGTACCCCATCGTCCAGATAGCTTACAAATAACTCCAGAAAATGATCCAGTGGCGGACGGATTGCCAGGGGCTGAAACCGATAGGCAATGGTATCGCTTAAGGGTGCCAGCGATTCCATCATGGCCTTATCGCATATGTTGAGCGGATTTTCAAAAGAATGGTTGATAATCAGGCTGGCTTCAAGCGTCTCTCCCGTAAATGAAGCGGATTTGGGAATAAACACCATTTCACCGGCTTTAAATATCCGATCATGAAATTCATTACAAGAAATCTTAACAGAGCCATTTAAAATAAAGAAAATATGATTGTGATCGATAAGCTCTCTATTTAAACTTTCTCCTTCTGTTAAATCCCATTTTGTAAATCCAATTTCCTGATCGGATACATACTGATCAAAACTTTTATATCTTTCGTTGTACAATCTGTTCATGTGCTGTCATCTTTCGCAATTTCAGCCGAAAGATAGCATATTTTCGTCGTACATTAATCTGTTTTGAGCTATTTTTGTGCGTCAATACGGTTATTCAGACAACGAATATGGTCTGTTCTCGCCCTTAAATATCCTCTGTTTATTTGGTTGAGACGACATTTCGAAAGTAAGCTCTCCCCCATTCATTATATCTTGTTGCCCGATAAAAGCTTTATGGTAAGGTTTTCCGTTAAGTTTGACCGATTTCACATAACGGTTCTTGTCGCTCACCTTATCCGCTTTTATAACCAACTCTTTTCCGTTTTCAAGCGTAAGCTTCATATAGGGTAGATAGGGTGCTCCTATTACATATTGATCTGTACCCGGACAAACAGGATAAAATCCCATGGCAGAAAGTACATACCACGCAGACATTTGTCCGCAGTCGTCGTTCCCACAAAGTCCGTCGATATTATTCCGGTACATCCGGTTCATGATTTCCCTGATCCAGTACTGGGTTTTCCAGGGTTTGCTGCTCCACATATACAAATAAGGGATATGGTGACTCGGTTCGTTACCATGTACATAGGTACCCAGCAATCCTTCGCGGGTTACATCTTCTGTGTGGGCGAAGAACTCGTCCGGCAAATGCATGGAGAACAACGAATCAAGCTTATTGATGAAACGGCTGTCGCCTCCCATCATTTCGATCAGCCCGTTTACATCGTGGGGTACATAAAACGAGTAGTTCCATGAATTACCTTCAATAAAACCTTCGCCATGGGTGTTGAGCAGACTGAACGCCGGCTTCCAAGTGCCGTCTGCATAACGGGGACGGGCAAAACCCAGCTCTTTATCAAATAGATTACGGTAACTCAAAGCTCTCTTTTTATACTCGTCGGCTACCTTTTGGTTACCCATAGATTGAGCCAACTTATAAATAGTCCAGTCATCGTAGGCATATTCCAATGTAATGGATGCGGCTGATGCACTCTGGTCGAAGGAAACATACCCCAGTTTCATATACTCATCGGTATGATCGTAATAGGGTATCGATGAGCTGCTGATCATTGCTTTCAACGATTGGTCTTTATCCACAGGCAATCCTTTGGCGATTGCGTCCGACAAAACGGAGACTGAGTGGTACCCGATCATACACCAATTTTCATTTCCCATATGACTCCATACAGGCAATGCTTTGTGCACACTTTGCTGACTGTGGGCTATCATCGATTTCACCATGTCCGTATTACGTTCACGGTTGATGATATTGAACAATGGGTGTAATGCCCGGTAGGTATCCCAAACAGAAAACACCGTATAATTCATAAAATCTTTTGTCTGATGTACCGCCTGGTCTACCCCCCTGTACTGCCCGTCCACGTCGGCATAAACCGATGGATTGATGAGGGTGTGATACAGAGAAGTATATAACATGGTCAGCTTATCCTTATCTCCATGGGCTTCGATAACTGACAATTCCTTATTCCACTTCTCAGCGGCCTGGATTGTAAGTTCGTCGAAAGTCCGGCCGGAGGCTTCTGCTTCCAGGTTTTTAAGTGCTCCCAAAGTACTTACTCCGGAAAGTGCCACCTTTATTTCCAAAGGTTTATTGTCGGAATCATCAAACTCGAAATACGAAACGACTTTCCGTCCACCTATCTCGGGGAAATTCTCATTCACCTTAAACCGACGCCAAAAACCATTATAGGCAATCTTCTGCTTGTCTTCATACCCATACTTCTTGATGGATTTTGAAAAAGAGATTGCAAAGTAGGTGTAATTCACCCGGCTCCAGCCATTCGTTATGCGATATCCGGTCAGCAGGGTATCATTCTCTACCCGTAAATTTGCCCATAAAACCTTTCCGTCGTAATTATAAATGGCGTGATTCAGGTCTACTATTATTTTCTGGGAAGCCCCCCGGGGGTACGTATATTTATGAATACCCACACGTTCGGTTGTGGTGAGCTGTACTTTAATCGCATCATCCGATAGCATCACCTCGTAATAACCCGGACGGGCAACCTCTGTATTGTGACTGAATCTGGATCGATATCCACTATCAGGATCGGAAGCCGTTCCCGGATTGGTCTGCAAGGGTCCGGTAAATGGCATAATTAAGATATCTCCCAGGTCCGAATGCCCCGTTCCGCTTAAATGGGTATGACTGAATCCAACAATGGTGCTGTCTTTGTATTGATATCCGGCACAATACTCGTAGGCACGTGGTTGGTAGACACCGTTTACATTATGGGGAATGGTATCCGTATCCGGACTTAGCTGTACAATACCATGAGGTACGCATGCTCCGGGAAAGGTATGCCCCATACCATTGGTTCCAATAATAGGATTAACGTAATCGGCCGGTTTTACCTGAGCCATTACAGGAAGAGAGAGCAGGCAAAGAAGTAAATTGCATGCTGTAGTTTTTTTAATTCTCATTTGAATCTGAACTGTTATGATGATGATAGATTGACACTTTCAGGTTAAATCTTATATGAGACGCGTAATCCGGCCATAACCACTATACGTCCGTCTAACATTTAACTTAATATAACATTCTAAATCTTGCCGGATTTAGTATTCGTTGGCGAATACGGTTAACAAAAAAGGGAGGGTAAACTTACGTATCACCCTCCCTTATCTATGTGTATTGCCAGTTGTTTTATTTTAATTTTGGATATAAGATAAAAAGGTACACCGTACAAATTGCCAGAATGATTACAGCTCCCAACTGCGAACCGATGGCATCTGATGTAATTCCCATAAGCAATGGTAAAACGGCTCCTCCAAAAATACCCATCATCATCAAGCCGGACACTTCATTGCTATTTTCCGGCTGAAGTTGAAATGCCTGAGAGAATAGGATGGAAAAGAGGTTTGAATTACCGAAACCGATCAGTCCTATACACAGGTATATATATACAAGCTTATCCACTACAAGCAGGCCACCAATAGCAAGGGCCACGCCGACAATGCTTATTAAAAAGAATTTCCTGGGGGCAAACCTCGCCAGAATGAAAGCTCCGCCGAAACAACCTATCGTACGACACAAGAAATAAAGACTGGTTGCATAACCTGCATCAGCCAACGTCATTCCTGTCCGCTCCATTAGAATTTTGGGAGCAGTGGTATTAATACCTACATCGATACCTACATGGCACATTATTCCTATAAAGAGCATTAAAATAGACTGATTTCCCAACAATGAAAAACATTGAGAGAATGTGGATGTCTTCCCTTCAGTTTTCTGTTCCTCTACAGACGTAAACAACAACCAGAAAGCGGCAATAAGTGAAATAGAGGCAAAGATAGGGTACAACATCCTCCAGTTACCAAACTCCACCACTGCCCAGGCTGTAATTATCGGAGCAAGGAATGAGGCAATCGCCTTGAAAAACTGACCCAGGGTAAGGCTGCTTGCAAGCAGGTGACCGCTTACCACATTAGACAGCAATGGGTTTAATGACACCTGCATCATGGCATTGCCCATTCCCAACAGGGCAAAAGAGATCAACATCATGCTATAGCTGTACTCGATCAGCGGAACCAACAACGAGAGAAATGTTACCAGGACGCTGATTATAACCGTTTTTCGTCTTCCTATCTTATTCATCAGCATTCCCGTAGGAACAGAACAGACCAGAAACCAAAGAAAAACCATCGATGGCAGCAAATTAGCCATCGTATCAGACAAGGTGAAATCCTCTTTTACATAATTGGTCGCAATACCTACCAGATCTACAAACCCCATTGTAAAAAAGGTAAACATCACAGGAACAAGCAAGGTTAACGATTTTGTGTGTTTCATGGCCTGACTTTATTTGAATATTGTTTTGAGAGATTCTTCAAACTTTGAAATATCTTCATCCGTTGTATCCCAGGAGGTGACTAATCGGGCTTCATTCCTCTCCTCGTTCCACATATAGAAGTAGTATTCTTCTTGCAGCTTACGCAGTGCATCGGTTGGAATGGTAAAGAACAATGCATTGGATTCAACCTTTTGTGTAAAGACAATCCCTGGATATTGTTTGAGTATATTTGATAATTTAATTGCGGCAGCATTGGCTTTTACGGCATTCACAAGCCATAAATCATTTTCAAGATATGGGATGAACTGAGCCGATAAATACCTCATCTTGGAAGCCAGCTGAGCTGACTGTTTTCTGAAATACATTAAATTTTCAGCAATTTCGGGCGAAAAGGCAATAACGGCTTCCCCCATCATCATTCCATTTTTGGTGCCGCCGAAACTAAGTATATCTACCCCCGCATCTACGGTAAGTTGCTTCATCGAGCACTTCAGGTAAGCGCATGCGTTGGCTAAACGGGCACCATCCATGTGCAGGTACATAGAATGTGCATGAAGCAAATCGGCAACGGCTTTAACCTCGTCGATCGTGTAAACCGTACCTAACTCTGTTACCTGCGAAATATATACGACCTTAGGTTGCGAATGATGGCAAACACCAAAATTATGTAATCTTGCTTTTATTAGTTCCGGTGTCAGTTTACCATCCGAAGTAGGGATAGAAACCAGGGCGCATCCGGTCATCCGTCCCGGTGCTCCGCATTCGTCCACGTTGATATGTGCGGTTTCAGCACAAAGGATCGAATTAAAAGATCTTGTAACAGCTTGTAAGGCGACCGAATTTGCCCCTGTTCCGTTGAATACAAAAAAAGGAGTCGCCTTTTCTCCAAAAACTTCTTTCAACTTCTTCTCAGCCGCATGTGTCCAGTTATCGTCTCCATAACCTACAGCATGATCTACATTCGCTTTTAATAGAGCATCCATAACCAAAGGATGAACGCCGGAATTATTATCGCTAGCAAAACTTCTCATTATATTTTTTTTATGCAAAAGTAAATAATAAATAAAATAGGAACCCTAATTTTTCTCTTAAAGAAAAAGGGGGTTGAAAACTTGTTTCAACCCCTCTGTTTTATCCTTCAGCCGAGATCAGCCGATATAGGTTTCCAATAATTTAACTCCATTACCAACCGGAGAAAGAGTAACCTTCTGCGTGTCTGCCGGAACCAGTACAGTCTGGCCTTGCTTTAAAGAAACTTTGTTTCCTTTATCGTCCAAAAGCTCGCAGGCTCCTTCCATACAGATATAAACTACAAACGAATCAAGCGAAGTAAAATCGCGATTCAGCTCGTTGTCGAGTTCCAGAAGATTCGTTGTAAAGTATTTGCAACTTGCTAACGACACAGACTCATTTCGTTTGGGAGTATAGCTGGTACGATAATCCGGATACAATGTGTAATCAATAGCATCTTTAGCCAGTTCGGTATGAAGTTCGCGACCATTTCCCTGGGCATCCCTACGATCGTAATCGTAGATACGATAGGTGATATTGGATGTCTGCTGAATTTCTGCAATAAAACATCCGGCCCCGATCGCATGAACACGACCCGCCGGCAGGAAAAATACATCTCCTTGCTTTACATTATACTTTTTCAATACATCCATGATCGTATTGTCATTCACTCTTTTCACATATTCTTCCGAATCTATTTGCTGAGAGAAACCGGAATATAGAATAGCATCATCCGAAGCTTTAACTACATACCACATTTCAGTCTTTCCGAATGAATTGTGTCGTTTGGCGGCCAATTCATCGTCCGGGTGAACCTGAATGGATAAATGATCACGGGCATCAATAAACTTGATAAGCAACGGAAATGTAGTTCCAAAAGAATCCATCACTTTCCTACCCAACAGCTTATCTCCATAGGTATTTATTAATTCTTCCAGGCTTTTACCGGCTAAAGAACCTTCGGCCACGACCGAAACATTTCCTTCCACGTGAGATAATTCCCAACTTTCTCCTATACCATCTTGCAAAGGTTCAATTCCCTTAAAGGGACAAATATCGGCTCCTCCCCAAATAACACTTTTCAGGATAGGTCTAAATGTAACTGGATACAACATATATTTATTAACTTTTACGATTTTACCGGTTTAACTTTACGCAACACCATAGCGGTTCGTGCCGGTATATATAACTTCAACCACTCTTTCTTTTCTTTTTTGTACAACGGATCAAAATGAGTAAAATGCCTAATTGAGTCGTCCGTCAGTCCGAAACCACCAAATTTTAGGGAATCCGAATTCAATATAACCTCGTACTCTCCTTTTGGCGCAAGGATCCCGTAATCAGAATAGGAACGGGTAGGACTGAAATTAAACACAAATATCAAATCTTTCCGCTTGTAGGCCAGTGTCTGATCGGCATCACTATCCCATAACTTTTCAAGGGGTGTTTTCTCAAAATTCTTTATGCTTGTTATCGCTGCAAGCATTTCCTTGTCGAAGTCACCCAAATAATGATACTTAAGATCCATATTGTCCACTAAATCCCACTGTCTGCGTGCATACTTGTGAGACCAGCCATTTCCTTCGCGCGGGAAATCGATCCACTCCGGATGACCGAATTCATTTCCCATAAAATTAAGATAGCCTCCATTGATGGTAGAAGCTGTAACCAGACGGATCATCTTATGCAAAGCAATCCCACGCTCAACAACCATATTATGATCGTTAACCTGCATATGCCAATACATGGCAGCATCGATCAGGCGGAAGATGATTGTCTTATCTCCTACCAAAGCCTGATCATGACTCTCGGCATAGCTGATTGTTTTTTCATCTTTGCGCCGGTTGGTCGTTTCCCACCAGATAGCTGAAGGATGCCAATCTTCGTCTTTCTTCTCTTTTATCATCTTGATCCAGAAGTCGGGGATATTCATAGCCATACGATAGTCAAATCCATAGCCTCCGTCCTCAGGCAGCACGGCCAAACCCGGCATACCGCTAACCTCTTCGGCGATAGTTATCGCATGAGGATTCACTTCATGTATCAGCCTGTTTGCCAAAGTGAGATATGCGATGGCATCTCTATCCTGATTCCCGTTATAATAATCGGCATAAGATGAAAAGGCCTCTCCCAATCCGTGACTATAATACAGCATCGAGGTTACTCCATCAAAACGGAATCCGTCAAATTTGTACTCGTCCAGCCAAAACTTGCAGTTAGACAACAAAAAATGAAGCACTTCATTCTTTCCATAATCAAAACAGAGTGAATCCCATGCAGGATGTTCCCTGCGGTCACCCTCATGAAAATATTGATGGGTGGTTCCATCAAAGCGACCCAGACCTTCCGTTTCATTTTTCACAGCATGTGAATGCACAATATCCATGATAACAGCAATTCCATAGGAGTGAGCTGTATCAATCAACTCTTTCAGCTCCTCGGGAGTTCCAAACCGGGACGATGCCGCAAAGAAACTGGAAACATGGTAGCCGAACGACCCATAGTATGGATGCTCCTGAATGGCCATAATTTGAATTGCATTGTATCCGGCCTTGTAAATACGAGGCAACACATTTTCACGGAATTCGGTATAACTACCTACCGTTTCCTTACTGGTGCTCATTCCTATATGGCACTCGTAAATCAACAGAGGAGTCTTGGATGGAACAAATTTCTTATTTTTAAACACATAAGGTACAGATGGGTTCCAAACCTGTGCAGAAAAGATTTTTGATTCGGTATCTTGAACTACTCTCCTGCACCATGCAGGAATGCGTTCGCCAGCTCCACCGTTCCATTCTATCCAGAGTTTATATAAATCTCCATGATGAAGGGCATGCTCCGGAATAAAAATCTCCCAAACACCCGAACCGATGTTATTCAGTTTATATGCCGGGTCCTTTTGCCATCCGTTGCAGGTACCTATAAGATAGATACATGTTGCATTAGGCGCCCATTCTCTGAAAATCCAGCCATCCGAAACTTTATGAAGTCCAAAATATAAATAACCTGTTGCAAAAGAAGCCAATGAGCAACTCCCGTTATTTGTCAACACGTTTTCTTTTTCAATCGTATACTGGTGACGGCCTGCAATTACCTTTTCAAAAGGAGCAAGCCATGAATCGTTTTTTATCAGATTAAGAAATTCCATAGATGGATTCCATATTGGTTGTTTTGCAAAGATAAAAGAAAAAAACGGACACCTTGTATTTATATATATTTTTCTTACTTTTGCAAAAACGGGTTAAATGATGAGTAAAGGAGCGAAAAGTTTTACTTTTTACATATTGATGATTCTCGTCTTCGGTTCGCTGATGTATCTCATCGCCAAAGAAGGTGAGACCTATCAGATTGACGGCGCACTGAATTCTATATCAGAAAAACCTACCGATCTTTTGAGTGGATTCGACACATTCAAAAAACTGGTGTTACACCATACCGAAAGTCCTCTGGGGATTCTTCTTTTACAGATTATAACAATCCTGATAATTGCCAGAGCGTGCGGATGGTTATTCCAGAAAATGGGACAACCTACTGTTATCGGCGAGATTGTTGCCGGAATACTTCTGGGACCATCGGTTTTAGGAAACCTGTTACCGGAGGTATCTTCTTTTCTTTTCAGGCCTGAATCACTAGCCAACATAAATATTCTAAGCCAGTTTGGTTTAATTCTATTTATGTATGCCATCGGTATGGAATTGGATTTGATGGAGGTGAAAAAGAAATTACGGGAAACCTTGCTGATCAGTCATGCCAGTATTGTGATTCCATTTTTCCTGGGTATGCTTGTGGCTTATTTTATGTATGAAAGTTATTCTTATAAATTCACCCCTTTTTTGTCATTTGCTCTATTTATAGGAATATCAATGAGTATAACCGCTTTTCCTGTTTTAGCACGGATTATACAGGAAAAAGGTCTTACCAGGTCTCACCTGGGAACAGTCTCTTTGGCTAGTGCGGCAAACGGAGATATTACTGCCTGGTGTCTGCTTGCGGTGGTTGTAGCTGTTGCACAAGCTGGAAATATGTTAAGTGCCACGTATAATATATTATTCTCCGTACTCTATGTATTAATCATGTTTTTTGCTGTCCGTCCATTTTTTGCAATGATAGGTAATATTTACCACAACAAGGAGGTGGTAAACAAGGGTATGGTGGCATTTATTTTCCTTTTCCTTATCCTTTCGTCGTTCCTGACCGAGGTTTTAGGTTTACATGTGCTTTTCGGTGCCTTTATTGCAGGCGTTGTTATGCCTTCAAATTTAAAATTCAGGAAAATAATGTCTGAAAAGGTTGAAGATATATCCTTAACCCTTCTTCTTCCATTGTTTTTTGTATCCACGGGATTAAGGACTGAGATCGGACTACTTAATACACCTCAATTATGGGGGACCTGCCTGGCTATTATATTAGTAGCCATTGTCGGGAAATTTGGAGGAGCTTTATTTTCAGCACGTTTTGTTGGCGAAAGCTGGAAAAACAGCTTGTATATCGGGGCATTAATGAATACCAGAGGATTGATGGAGCTTATTGTCCTTACCATCGGATATGAAATGCAAATATTACCTCCGGCGATTTTTGTGATGCTTGTATTAATGACTCTTGTCACAACCTTTATGACCACCCCTCTGATCTCATTTATCGACTTCTGTTACCGGACGAGAGAAAAGATTATTGAAAATAAAAAAGCAGGTACAGTGTCAGGCGTATTTAAAGTACTGCTTTCATTCGGACGAGCCGGGAATGGTCAGATTATGCTGGATGTTGCCCATCAAATGTTTTCAAAAGGGAAAAACCATTTGGAAATTACAGCATTACATTTAACGGTCGGATCGGACGTAAACCCTCTGCATGCGGATAATTTTGAAGAGGTGAGCTTTGGGCCAATACTCTATGGAGCAAAAAAACTGGGTATACCTTTGATTACCCGTTATGAAGTATCAAATAATGCCGGTCAGGATATTTGTGATATTGTAAATGAAGAGGGCTATGATTTCCTTTTGGTAGGCGCAGGGATTTCCATGTCTGACGCCCCGGACGATGTTGCTGCCAACAAATACCGGGCAACGTTCTATAACCGTTACTTTAAAAAGCTCAATGCCCCTGAATCATGGTTCTATCCGGGAGGATTGCTGAAGGACAAGACTAAAATGTTTATCGAACAGACCAACTGCCCTGTAGGAGTGTTCGTTAACAGAGGGTTTGTAAAGGCAACCAACGTATTGGTTACGCTGACGAATGTGGAAGACTTATTCTTACTCGAATATGTACATCGTTTGGTAAAAGCCACCCACGGATCGGTGGGGATTGTAAGTAATCCGCCCAATAGTGAAGAGGAGTCGGTTATGACAGAAAGCATACAAAAGTTTATTTTTGAAACGAAACATGCAACCCTACTCCCGGAGAAGAAACTATCGGGAGATATTCTTGCAAAATTTAATTTCATGCTTATAAGCTATCCAACATGGAACATTCTTTGTGAAACCCGTAAAGACGCGCTCCAAAAGATGCCTTCAACGTTGATTCTGAACAAAGCTTCAAAATGATATCCTTCGTGTATGCTTTTCCCTTTGGGGATGCTTTTTCACTGCAGATTTAACCGGCTTATTTATAATCAAGCCGGGAAGTTACTCTGGTTTCGGTAGGAAAATCTTCCGGTACTTTGATTGTAACTTTACCTGTTGCAGCCCACTCAGCACCGCGAAGGAAGGTAATCTGAAAACCGGTACATTGCATGGCAGGATTATTTTCGAGAGACTCACCTGCATGTCCCAACATTGTATGGAAAATACGGGCTTTTTCGTAATTAACCGTAAACATCAAAGGCTCTTCTCTTCCGGATCCATTGGTTGACTTATCAGAATAGGCAGTAAACAGAATATCTTGAATATTACCAGGTCCACGCATCCTGTCATACAATTCATCTGTAGCATGTCTCCATTTCTTTGGGAGTCCTTTCATTATAGGATGTACCTCGTCTCGGGCATTCAATACATACTCATGCTGTTTGCCATGGGATCCACCAGGCCCCGGAGCACTATCTTCAATCAACTTTCCGTCCAGCCAATATACATAGGGACCAGATTTTTCATCCCGGCCTTCCCATCCGCCCAAGGCACATATCTTATTGAATTCGGGCCAATTGGAAAAGGCATTATCGGCAGCGTGGTAAATTACTATTCCCCCTCCGTTACGGGCAAAAGATATAAAGTTTTGCTTGGTCGCTTCAATCCATGAGTCTCCGTTATAGTCCACCACCACCAATTGGTAAGCTGCAAAATTAGGGCTGAAAGAAGACATATCTTCTCCTGCTGCGGGAGAAACTGCAACGTCTACAACAAAACGTCCGGATTGCTCCATTATTTTTTTCAAAGCCACATTGCTTACCTGCCAATTATGGTTGTTCTGGCCGGTTACTATCAACGTTTTAATAGGCTTTTTCCCAGAAACCGATCCTGCCAACAGAATAAAAGCAAAAACACAAACTAATTTGTAAAGAATAGGGTACTTCATAACAGCTCAAATTTTTGAATATAGATATACAAAATTAGTTTAATAGAATTGAAAAATGTATTTTTGACCACAAAATAATAAGATAATATCATATGTTATATAAGTATGCAGTATTATTTCTTCTCATCACACTTTCCGCAGGAGTTGCGAAAGCCGAAAGTTCGGGAGATGAACCCTGGCGTGAAGAAATGAAAAAGCTCATCTATTCTTCAAGATACTTCGGTCCGAATGCGTTACCCATCCCAACGATGCATTCTGGCAGTGTAAGCAACCGATGGGAAGTTGAAGTACGGGGCGAATACCATCGTTACTCCGGAGATAAAACAAAAAACTGGTACGGTAGATTATACATTCCATTGGTGAATAACCGTGTTGCCGTTGAAGTTAGCTGCACCCTTGAAACAGAATTTGAAACTACCCCGGAAACCAAGGCAGAGAGGTTTGCAGCTGGCACCAAAAACTGGGACAATATACTGGGAGATGTTATTATCGGGACTCATTACCAAATTCTGCGAAGTGAAAAGTGGGTTGATCTGGTTGGAAGGATGTACATCCGCACAGCTACCGGGCAACGACTCGCTTTAGCACGTTACACGGACGCAGCAGGTTATTGGTTTGATCTTACCTTCGGGAAAAATCTGCTTAAATCTACAGACGGAACGGCATCACTCCGTGTTCATGGGATGGGCGGATTCTATTGCTGGATGACAAACAGCCTGGTCCACAGGCAAGACGATGCCTACTCTTATGCAATCGGCCTCACCGGTAAATATAAAAATCTGATGCTGCAAACAGACTATGCAGGTTATACGGGTTACGAGAATAACGGAGACCGCCCCCGCGTATTACGCAGCAATCTGAGTTACGAGCTGAAAAAGAATATTCTATCATTCAAATACTCACACGGAATGAGAGATAATCTGTACGATTCCTATTCCATAGGATACATCCGTTGCTTCTAATAAATACATAGCCCTCTTCAGGAATTTGCCTAAAAAAGGGCTATATAAATCTCAGCTATTAATAACAAAGAGACACAGCTCCCAGAATACCGGCATTCTCCAGAGTAGAGAATTCGATCTGCAGATTACGGATTGAGTTCGGATATGGGAAATCCTTCAGTCCTTCCAACATACTTGCTTCATAAAAGCGATGCGCATCCGCAACCGATCCTCCAAAAACGATCATCTGAGGATCCAATGTCAGCACCACGATCTTTACTGCATCAGCCAGATGGAGTCCGAATTGTCTGTAAGCCTCTAGAGCCCTGGAATCTTGCAGAACAGCCAGATCATACATCTCCTTTCCGTTTGTCTGCCATACATTCATAAAGTAACTCCCGCTGCAATAATATTCCAAATTATGTTCCTTATATGGTATTTCACCAAATTCACCGGATCCACAATTGGCATCGGCAAGCAGCTGGCCTTGCTGAATAATTCCACCACCCAATCCGGTACCGATGGTAAGACCAACAAAGTTAGACACCGTCTGCCCTTTACCGAAGTATCGTTCGCCGAGGGCAAAACAATTGGCATCATTATCAACAAAAACCGGAACCGAGAAACGTTGGGTAAGCAGCTCTTTCAAGTGAACCTCCTCCCAATAAGGTATATTTGCCACATTGTAAACAATGCCGGCACGACGGTCAACCACACTTGGTACTCCTATACCTATGGAAAGGACTTCCTTATCGAAGACCTCTGATATTATTGAAATCAGAGCCTGAATTGTTTCTTCACACGATTTGGCAAACCGGGGAGTTGGCCATATTTTCAAATCAACAATGACGCCATCTTTTACTTTGGCAACTCGCATATTCGTTCCACCCAGATCAACGCCGATATAAGATCCCTCTTTTTTCATCTTAGAATGTATTTAGATTAATGAAAGGCACTCAAAAGTATGTATAATTTTCAAAACAAAAAAATACGCGGGATCTTCCCTGAAGGAAAGTCCCGCGTACAGTAATCTATATGTATTTATACAAAGAACAAAATCAACAATTGAGCCGTAAGCACACGAAGAAACATGGTTAAAGGATAAACCGTTGCATATCCAACAGCCGGTGCATCATTACCGGCGGTCATATTTGCATAGGCCAATGCAGGAGGATCCGTTGTACTACCGGCAATAAGTCCCATCAAGGTAAAATAATTCAATTTAAAGAAATAACGACCTATTGTTCCGATAATCAGCAATGGAATCGTTGTAATTGCAAAACCGTAACCGATCCAGGAAAGTCCGCCGTTATTTACGATTGTATCTATAAATCCGTCTCCGGCACCAATTCCTACACAAGCAAGGAAAAGGGTAATACCTATCTCACGCAACATTAAATTTGCACTCATGGTAGTATAGGTAACCAATTTATATTTATAACCGAAACGGCTGATTAGAATAGAAACAATCAGAGGACCACCAGCCAATCCTAACTTTACAGGCTGAGGAATACCCGGAAATACAAAAGGAATACTTCCAAGGAATATACCTAAGAAAATTCCTACAAAAATAAACAGCAAATTAGGCTCATTCAAACGCTTCATCGAATTACCTAACACCTTTTCAACAGATTCGATGGCCGATTCGGTACCAACCACATTAACACGGTCGCCCACTTGTAAGGTCAGATTCGGATTGGCAACCAGATCAACCCCCGAGCGGTTTACCCTTGTAATATTGACACCATACAAATTGCGTAACTTCAATGTACCCAAACGCTTTCCGTTAAGCTCTGACTTCGTGATCAGAATACGACGGTTGATGAACTGGCTGTCTTTGCGAATCCACTCCTTACGGTCCATATCGATCTCTTCACCAATAAAAGTTCTCAATGCTTCGGCATCCCGTTCGGTTGTTATTACAAATATCTTGTCGTTTTCGCATAAAACCGTTGTGGAAGAAGGTATCTCAACCTCGTTGTTTACATGGCTGATACGTGAGATAACAAAATCACGGTTTTCAATAAGGGCACTTACCTCACTTACCGATTTATTAAAAATAGCCGGATTCTTCACCATCAATGAGATTGGTTTAGCTTCATTGGTATTTTTTCCTTCGGTAGCATTTAATGCCTCATTTTCTTTTTCGAACGACACACGGAAAACATAACGGATTACAATCAAAGAAAGGATAATCCCAACTACACCAAGTGGATAGGCTACCGCATAACCCAATGCAATCGTATTGTCTGTTGTACCGAAAACATCGTTATAGGCTTGCTGTGCCGCACCTAGACCCGGTGTATTTGTAACAGCACCGGAGAGTATTCCAACCATCGTAGCCATAGGTACTCCGGTAACAAAGTGAAGTATAATGGTTGTTGCAACCCCTAAAAGAACTATTCCGCAAGCTAACATATTCAGCGTGATTCCTCCTTTTTTGAAAGAAGAGAAGAAACCAGGCCCAACTTGCATACCTACAGAATAAACGAACAATATCAATCCGAACTCCTTCATAAAGTGTAAAACTTCATGATTCATTTTAAAACCGATCTGTCCGAGTAAAATTCCAACGAAAAGGACGAAAGTAATTCCCAAAGAAATGCCAAAGATTTTAATCTTACCTAACTGGATACCAGCCGCAATGACAAAAGCCAATAGCATTACCGAGTGCGCAATTCCTTCGCCCCACAACAATTCATTCAACCAACTCATAATTAATTATTTACCTTTATTACCGTTAAAAACCAGTGCAAAGTTAACCATATTATTTGTGTTTAACAACATATTTATTTTACCTTTACGAAATTATCAGCATAACTACATGCTGCGTAACTTTGCAAATAAAGGATAATGATCAGATAGAAACGACTCTGTCTAAATCCGCAATATATTATCACAACTATATAGAAATGAAAAAGTTGCATTTTATTTTAATAAACATTATGCTGTCGTCCGTTTTGGCATATTGTTATGCACAGGAAAAAACGGTCACATTTACAACCAGCGCCGGTGTTATCAAAGCCCGTTTATACAATGATGTACCCAATCATACCTCCGTATTCATAAAAAAAGCGGCTAACGGAGACTATAACGGCACCCTCTTTACCCGAGTTATTAAGGAATTTATGATTCAGGGAGGATCACCCGACTCAAAAAATGCCCCGGCAGGTGCCAGATGTGGATTTGGAGATCGGAGATCGGAGATTTTACCGGAGTTTCGAAACCATTACTTTCATAAAAAGGGAGCATTGGCAGCACCTCGTCAGAACGACGACATCAACCCAAAAAAGAAATCGGATATGTCTCAATTCTTTATCGTTCATGGAAAAGTATATACCGATGGAGCACTGGACACTCTCGAACTAATTAAAAATCAACCCATCCGACGCAAAGCAATGGATACCTATTATAAACCGTTTAAAACAGAATTGGAAATCCTTAAAAAAGATAATCCACGGGAATTCAATAAACGTGTTGTAGAGATAAACAGCAAAGTCGACTCCGTAATCCGTTCTACACCCGGGCACCTCATCTTTACCGAAGAACAACGTAAAGCCTACACAACCCTGGGTGGTTGTCCGCATCTGGACGGATTCTACACCATCTACGGCGAAGTAACAGAAGGTTTCGAAGTGATTGATGCGATAGCGAATCAACCTAAAGACGCTTACGACCGGCCTAAAAAAGATATCCGAATTATAAAAGTAACCATCCAATAGTAAGAGTATGCTTAAAAGAGATTTCATCATGGTACAAATTGAGGAATTGGGCAAAGTACTGGCACAACTCTTCGATATACGTCACGATTCAAACGACGGGAAGTCAGCGTCCCTTATCGACACATTGTATACATCTTTAAAGATAGACAAGCACCAGGCACTTACAATGGATTTGGAAACCCTTCGGATAAAACTAGACCAGGGAGATCATGCGGGACTTCAAAGGATGGAACTGATAGCCAAAACAATGCTTGAAGAAAGCTTCCATAACAGCATAGAGGCAAGAGCACTACTTACAAAAGCGAAGGACATATTAACCTTTATTCAAAAATCTGATCAGACATTTTCGTTGGAACGTGTTGAATTGATCGACTTCATATCAAATCTATTGAAAGATTAGTCCCCCGAAAAAATATAATACGAGAGAGGATGAACTTCTATAAGTTCATCCTCTCTCGTATTATTAAGATATATAAAAACGGATTCGTTTCAGATACGCGATAAACTGCTGAAGCATGCATCCACTCCTTCGGCACATCGTTCGCCGTCGATGGCGGCAGAAACAATTCCTCCTGCATACCCAGCCCCTTCACCACAAGGGAATAAACCCTTTATTGTAACGTGCTGCATGCTTTCACGATCCCTGATTATACGTACCGGCGATGAAGTTCTGCTCTCCACACCAATCATCACAGCCTCGTTGGTAAGGAATCCATGAGACATCTTGCCAAAATTACGGAAACCTTCACGTAAGCGGCTCGTAATAAATTCCGGCATCCAGAAATGTAAGGGAGAGGCGAGTAATCCGGGAGCATATGAAGTTGGCGGAGTATCACCCGAATTCTTTTTATTTACAAAATCGACCATACGCTGAGCCGGTGCAATTTGCTTCATTCCTCCGTTCAACCAGTTCAGTTCTTCCAGATGCTCCTGAAACTTCATTAGTGCCAACTCTTTATGCGATGCATATTCCGGAAAGTCCTCGGGATGAATTTCTACCACCATACCCGAATTCGACCATTTGGATCCTCGTCTCGATGCCGACATACCATTCACAACCACCTGTTTAGGACCGGTTGCCGCCGGCACCACAACACCTCCGGGACACATACAGAAAGAATAGACTCCTCTTCCCGCACTTTGAGTTACAAAACTATATTCAGCGGCGGGCAGGTATTCTCCCCGGCCATCGGCCCGGTGATATTGTATTTTATCGATTAGCTCCTGTGGATGCTCCAACCGGACACCAACCGCGATCCCTTTCGCCTCAATGGGCACCTGGGTGCGCTGTAGATAATAATATACATCCCTTGCAGAATGGCCAGTTGCCAAAATAACCGGCCCTATGAAAGTCTTCCCTGTGTTTGTCTCTACTCCAATAACCTCATCTCCTTTACGAATCAAGGCATCCATACGTGTTTCAAAATGAACCTCTCCACCGCATGCCACAATCTGATTCCGCATATTCTCGATAATAGAAGGCAATTTATCCGTTCCAATATGAGGATGTGCATCAGCAAGGATAGATGAAGTGGCTCCAAACTGACAGAAAACATTCAGAATCTTATCTACAGATCCCCTTTTCTTGCTTCGCGTATATAGTTTGCCATCGGAATAGGCTCCTGCTCCACCTTCGCCAAAGCTATAGTTCGACTCTCCGTTTACAATATGTTCGCGGCTAATCTGGGCAATATCCCTACGCCTGTCGTGAACATTCTTCCCTCTTTCGATGATTACCGGACGGTAGCCCAGTTCTATAAGACGCAGTGAAGCAAAAATTCCTCCGGGACCAAAGCCAACTACAATAACCGGTTTTCCATTGGAAACATCCTTGTATTCGGTAGGTATATATTCCAGCTCCGTAGGCTCTTCATTAATAAAAACACGCAATTTAAGATTTATCAAGATGGTTCGCTGTCTTGCATCAACCGAACGTTTCAAAATCCGTATAGCACGAACTTCGTCAGCCCGGATTCCTCCTTCGCGTACAACCACCTGTGTTAAAGCCTGTTCGTTGGCAGCCTCCTCTGGCAAAACCCGTAACTGAAACTCTTTTATCATTGTTTTTTATTCTTTTATAGGATATAACAGTAAATGCCGCCGGCTTGTTGCATTCGTTCCCGGCATTGACCCTTTTGGAATACTTATCCAAACAGCTGACGGAATGCCTCTTCCACCTTCTTTACCTGTATAATCTGAATCTTTGTTTGCCGCAGATCAAATCCTTTAAGGTTGTTGTAAGGTATTATTATCCGTTTAAACCCTAATTTTTCGGCCTCGAGAATACGTTGTTCGATGCGGTTGACCGGACGTATCTCGCCCGAAAGGCCTACCTCTCCGGCCATACAAATATCCGGATCGATACTGATATCCAAGCTCGATGATAGCACCGCACTGATAACAGCCAAATCTATAGCCGGATCATTCACTTTCAATCCACCTGCAATATTCAGGTAGACATCCTTTTGCACCAGCTTAAAACCGGCCCGCTTCTCCAGAACGGCTAACAGCATATTCATTCTGCGGATATCGAATCCGGTAGCACTTCGCTGAGGTACGCCATAGACAGCCGAGCTTACCAATGCCTGTGTTTCTATTAAAAACGGACGCATCCCTTCGATCGCTGCAGCAATGGTTACACCACTCAGCCCTTCATGGTTCTGGGTTAGCAGCAACTCGGACGGATTGCTTACCTGGCGCAATCCGTTCTGGCGCATTTCGTAAATACCTAATTCGGATGTACTTCCAAACCTATTCTTAATACTTCGCAGAATGCGGTACATATAATGCTGATCCCCTTCAAATTGCAGAACCGTGTCCACAATATGCTCCAGCACCTTAGGTCCGGCAATACTCCCCTCCTTGTTAATATGACCAATAAGCAACACGGGAGTACCTGTCTCTTTGGCATACTTCAGAATGGCAGCCGAACATTCACGCACCTGGGAAACACTTCCGGGAGAAGACTCCACCATTTCTGTGAACATTGTCTGAATAGAATCGATAATCACCAAATCGGGTTGAATGGTACTTGCCTGAACAAATATTTGTTCGAGATTGGTTTCGCAAAGGATAAAACAATCCGGATTCTGATGTTGTAACCGGTCGGCACGCAACTTAAGCTGACTGCTGCTCTCCTCTCCTGATACATAAAGAGTTTTAAGTCCGGTCAGCCCCAACACCGTCTGCAAAACCAATGTCGACTTTCCGATACCCGGCTCACCGCCAATCAGAACAAGGGAACCTTTAACCAGTCCCCCGCCCAAAACCCTGTTAAGCTCTTCGTCCTTCAAGTTGATACGACTTTCTTCTTTCGACGTGATATCCCTAAGAAGTACCGGGCGTACTTTGGACGATTCCGTAAGTCCCGGAATAATCCGTTTGGCCGGCGATTCCTTTATCATCACCTCTTCCACGTAGGTATTCCATTCGCCGCACGAGGGACATTTCCCGACCCATTTGGGAGAATCTGCCCCGCAGGAAGAACAGACATAAACCGTTTTCGTTTTAGCCATGGGTACTTAGTATCTCTTGGTTTGTTTCAAACGAGCCGGACTACCGGACCAGGAGCAACCCAGACAATAAATCTTATCCAGGTTAAACCCATCCAGCGATTCGCCTTCATTTTTCGGACAGATACTCAGATCTTCCATAACGTAGACCAATCTACGTTCTCCGGCATCGTTCATAATATAGAAATTGGGTATATTACATTGGGGACAATTCAACTTTCTCATACTCTACAAATTAATTTAAAAACAAAAGTACAAAAAAGAAATACAATATCACCCTGTTATTTATACCAAACCGGTCCCGGAGTAGCTCCCATTGTAAATTCTACCGATGCACCGCTTAGAATAAGGTCGTGCGTCAGATAGCTTTTATCGTACGGCTTTCCGTTTACCTTAACCGACTGAATGTACTTATTCTCGCGTGAAACGGCCGGAGCTGTAACCGTAAAGGTTTTTCCATTTGCCAGCTGCAAAGATACTTTAGGGAATAAAGGGGTTCCAATTTCGTACGTCAGCCCATTCGGATTTACCGGATAAAATCCCATGGCACTAAATACATACCATGCCGACATTTGTCCGCAGTCTTCATTTCCGCACAATCCCGCCGGAGTATTCAGGTATAACTCGTGCATCACTTTAGCAGTATATTCCTGTGTCTTCCAAGGCTGCTTTACTGCGTTAAAAAGATAAATGACATGGTGACTCGGTTCGTTTCCATGGGCATACTGACCAATCATTCCGGTACTGAAGATAGGAAGATCATCTTTTGCATCCGGCGCATATGTAAACATGCTATCCAGTTTCTGTGCAAAACGATCCGTACCTCCTGTCAGACCAATAAGGCCCTCTATATTTTGCGGAACATACCAAAAATACTGCCATCCGTTACTTTCAGTAATATGCGTTGTATACTCCTTGGCATCGAATCCATTAATAAAATTCCCTTTCTCATCACGGGGTTGCATAAATCCGGATTCCGGATTATACAGATTACGGTAGTTCTCAGAGCGCTTGCGGAATGTCTCGGCAATCTCCTTTTTACCCATCTTTTCGGCCATCAACGAAATACAGTAATCATCGAAAGCATATTCGAGGGTTTTGGATACCGACTCACCCTCTTTCTCGTAGGGTATATATCCGTAAGACTTATAAAGGCCGATACCTCTGTAATCATCCATATTGGCCGTTGCAATACAGGCTTCCAGCGCATGCTCTGCATTAAAATCGCCGATCCCTTTCATATACGCATCCACAATTACAGGCACCGAATGGTAACCGATCATCATGTCTGTTTCGCTTGCAAAGAAGTTCCACACCGGCAAACGTCCGTTCTGGTCGTAAAAGGCAAGAAAAGATTTCACCATATCATTCACCCTTTGGGGTTGCGTAAATGTAAACAACGGGTGAGCCGCACGATAGGTATCCCACAAAGAGAAGGTAGAATAATTCACCCAGCCGTCGGTTTGATGTACCTTTTTATCAGGGCCATAATAACCGCCATCCACATCGCTGTAAATAGTAGGAGCCAGCATGCTATGGTACAAAGCTGTATAGAAATTGGTGAGATCGTCAACATTACTTCCTTCAACTTCAATCTTACCAAGCTCCCGGTTCCAGCGATCTGCCGCTTCCCGGTGATAACGATCGAAATCCTCGTGGGAAGCTTCGGCAAGCAGATTCTTTTCTGCGCCTTCCATGCTTACACCCGATATTGCCGTACGTACCAGTATCTCATCGTTTTGCTGTGTTGTAAAATCAAATCTTCCCACATAGGCAGTTCCCATCCATTTCTTATCGGCCGGATTAATAACAGATGTAGTATCGAGTTTGTATCCTTCAAACGGTTTAGAAAATTTGGAAACAAAATAAATGCGTTGTCCACGTGCCCAACCCTCAGAATAACGATAGCCGCGGATGGTCACAGAATCGACCACCTCTATCTTCGAGTTGGTTGTAAAATCCCAGTTCATGGCTTTGGCCAAATTCAAATAAACAGATGCATCCGCCTTGGGAAACGTATATTTCTGAATTCCGCAACGTTCTGTGGCAGTCAGTTCTACATTAATATTATAATCTTTCAGCAAAACCCGGTAATATCCCGCCGAAGCAGCTTCGTCGTTATGCGAAAACAGGGAGTGAATTCCCAAAGGAGCCGGAGCCTCTTTAACAGGGTGCGTTACCGGCATAAAGGAAATATCATATAAATCGCCGGCCCCGGTTCCGGAGAGGTGCGTGTGACTGAATCCGGCAATGGTACTGTCCGGATAAAAATAGCCTGCGATTCGGTCCCAGCCCGGCAATCCGTTATCCGGACTAAGCTGCACCATTCCAAAAGGCACCTGGGCGCCGGGATAGGTATTACCCGTAAAATCGGTTCCGATAAACGGATTCACATATTTCACGTAATCGGCTTTCAATCTCTTTTCGGAAGCACAGCCTTGCAACACACAAATAATCAAGGTCAGAAGAAAAATTTGTTTCATTAAAATAAGCAGGTTACATTATTAATAAAAAAAGAGACGCACACTGTGGTTGCGTCTCTTTCATAATACATTTTTACAGATTAACTATTAATCTTCGTCCTCCTCAACTACCGGGTCTTTCTTTACAAAGAAAGCACTCAGTTCGTACAGGAAGTAGAGCGGAATAAATACGATACTCAAAGTAAACGGGTCACTACTTGGTGTTATAAACGCAGCCCCCACCAATAACGCTACTACGGCATGTCTTCTGTATTTATGGAAGAAAGACTTGTGCAATAGTCCGATTTGTGAAAGTAACCACGACACCAAAGGCATTTCAAATACGATCCCCATGATAAATACCAACATTAGGAAATTATCCATATAGGAATCCAAAGACACCTGCTCCGTAATGGCCGCACTTAGCTCGTACGTTGCTAAAAAACGTAAGGTCATCGGGAATACTAAGAAGTAGCCAACACAACAACCAATAAAAAACATGATGGTCCCAAAAAAGAAAACCCAACGTACATTCTTTTTTTCGTTTTCGTACAAAGCCGGACTAATAAATCTCCATACTTCGTACATCATGTAAGGGAATGCCAACAACACTGCTAACCAAAAAGAGGTAGTCATGTGTGTGAAAAACTGGGAAGCCAGCTTGATGTTAACGATCTTCACTTCGAAGGAATCGTTACAAAAATCGGGCAACATAGAAAATTGCGAGCTAAGCTTGCACATTTCCCTGTACACAATAAAATCGGAAGTACACGGAGCCATAATTACATGGTCAAACAAGTAAGGCATTACCGCAAACCCTCCGATTGCAAATACAAAAAGAGCTAAAACAGTCCGAAATAAAGTCCAACGAAGTTCTTCCAGGTGGTCCCAGAAAGACATTTCATCTTGCTGCATAGATCTTTATTTCTTTTCGGTATCGTCCAACTTAATATCGTCTTCCAGTCCTTTTACACCGTCTTTAAAGTTTTTCACGCCCTTACCGATACCCTTCATTAATTCTGGAATTTTCTTTCCACCAAAAAGAAGCAATACGATAATTGCAATGATAATAATTTCACCTGTACCCAAATTTCCAAGAAATGCTAAGTTGTTCATGATATGTATGATTTAAATTAAACTTGTCTGTTTACAGGGGCAAAGATACTATTTGAAATGAATACTCCACTCTTTATTCTAAATTTATTACCTTTGCGCGTCTTAAAAAACTAAAATAAAGAAAAGATGAAAGCGTATGTATTTCCCGGACAGGGTGCCCAGTTTGTTGGAATGGGGAAAGATCTTTACGAAAATAATCCTCTTGCAAAGGAGATGTTCGAAAAGGCCAATGAGATTCTCGGATTCCGTATTACCGATCTGATGTTCGCCGGAACAGACGAGGATCTGAGACAAACCAAGGTTACACAACCTGCTATATTCCTTCACTCGGTTATTCTTGCAAAAACATTGGGAGACCAGTTCAAACCAGACATGGTTGCAGGTCATTCCCTTGGTGAATTCTCTGCTTTGGTAGCAGCAGGAGCACTATCTTTCGAAGACGGACTTGTACTTGTATCCAAACGTGCATTAGCTATGCAAAAAGCATGCGAAGCAACCCCTTCAACCATGGCTGCGGTTTTAAATTTACCCGATGCCACCGTAGAAGAGATTTGTGCTACCATTACCGACGAAGTCGTAGTTCCTGCCAATTACAATTGTCCGGGACAAATCGTGATTTCCGGATCTGTTCCGGGAATTGATGCGGCTTGCGAAAAGATGCTGGCTGCAGGTGCCAAAAGAGCCCTTAAACTAAAGGTTGGAGGCGCTTTCCACTCTCCATTGATGGAACCGGCCCGTACAGAACTGGCTGAAGCTATTGAACAGACCAGTTTCAACAAGCCTGTTTGTCCGGTATACCAGAATGTAAACGCGAAACCGCAGACAGATCCTGTTACAATCAAAGAAAATCTGGTTGCACAGCTAACAGCTCCGGTACGCTGGACTCAGTCGGTCGAAAACATGATTGCCGATGGTGCAGTTAAATTTACAGAAGTAGGACCGGGTGCCGTATTACAAGGATTAGTTAAGAAAGTAAACAAAGAGGTTGAAACCGAAGGAATTCAATAATTCAGACCTTTTCTCATAAAAAAAGCCGGCTTGATACAAGCCGGCTTTTTTATTCTATCTGTCTATTCTTTATTTTGCATAACTTACAGAACGGGTTTCACGGATTACCGTGATCTTAACCTGACCCGGATAGGTCATCTCATCCTGAATCTTCTTAGCGATTTCGTTGGACAGGTTTTCGGTGGCAGCATCATCAATCTTATCTGCACCTACGATCACACGTAATTCGCGACCGGCCTGGATAGCATAGGTCTTCATTACACCCGGATACGACATAGCCAGTTGTTCCAAGTCATTCAAACGTTTGATATATGCTTCAACAATCTCGCGGCGGGCTCCCGGACGGGCTCCCGAAATTGCGTCACATACCTGTACGATAGGAGCAAGCAATGACGTCATCTCCACTTCGTCGTGGTGAGAACCAACGGCGTTACAGATATCCGGTTTCTCTTTGTATTTTTCGCAAAGCTTCATACCTAAAATTGCGTGTGGCAATTCTGGTTCGTCATCTGGCACTTTACCAATATCATGCAACAAGCCGGCACGTTTCGCTTTTTTGGGATTCAAGCCCAGCTCGGAAGCCATAACCGCACATAAATTGGCAGTTTCGCGTGCATGCTGCAATAAATTCTGTCCGTATGATGAACGATATTTCATCTTACCAATCAAGCGGATCAGCTCCGGATGCAAACCATGTACACCTAAATCGATGGCAGTACGTTTACCGGTTTCGATAACCTCTTCTTCCACCTGTTTTTTAACTTTGGTAACCACCTCTTCAATACGTGCAGGGTGAATACGTCCGTCCTGTACCAATTGGTGCAAAGCCAGACGGGCTACTTCACGACGAATCGGATCAAATCCTGAAAGAACAATAGCTTCGGGGGTATCATCCACCACGATTTCGATACCGGTTGCAGCTTCCAATGCACGGATGTTGCGACCTTCGCGACCGATAATGCGGCCTTTGATCTCGTCGGAGTCGATATGGAACACTGTAATCGAGTTTTCAATGGCGGTTTCAGTGGCAACACGCTGTATTGACTGAACCACAATTTTCTTAGCTTCCTTATTAGCTGTCATCTTAGCCTCTTCCACAATCTCGCTGATATATGCCGTAGCCTGCGACTTAGCCTCATCTTTCAATGATTCGATCAGTCGTTCCTTGGCTTCATCTGCCGATAATCCTGAAATAGTCTCAAGATGTTCAACTTCTTTCTGATGGAGTTTTTCCAGATCCTGTTTCTTCTTTTCGATAATTTCGAGCTGCGAATTCAGGTTTTCTTTAACCACATCAAGTTCGTTGTTCTTACGTTGTAATTCCTCTTGTTTCTGGTTGATTGTAAGCTCCTTTTGTTTCAATTTGGCTTCAATCGACTGAATTTTAGAATTACGTGCCGAAACCTGCTTTTCCAAGTCGGCTTTCAGATGTAAAAACTTTTCTTTAACTTCCAGTAATTTATTCTTTTTTATTACTTCAGCCTCTTTTTCAGCGTCCAGAATTATTGCATCATACCTGGACTTGAAAAGGAAACGGATACCCAACCATGTGATAAGCCCTCCTATAAAGAAGGTCACAATTGAAAGTCCTATGATTATATACATTTCCATTAAACTAATTATTTATTCGTTTATATATAAATACAAAAAAAGCACTGCCGGTATATGTTTAACCATACACAGGAGTGCGGAAACTCTTCTTATTATCATCAATTACCGATTGTTCAGATACCCATCGATTTCGTCTCCGAGTTCTCTCATCTTCTCTGCAAAAGGACTTGTATCATTCCGGTCCTCAAGCTGAAGATTCGACATCGACAACTGTAACGTAACCATGGCTAACAAATCTTTCACGTCCACATCGGACTTGTTAAATCTATTCCGATACTGAAGCATTTTATTGCGGATCTGCTTTGCTGCTTCCCGCGCCAATTGCTCATCACTCCGGTCTATCCATAAACCGTAAGATCTATCGGCTATATCTACATGTATAAGAAACTTATCGTCCATCGCTTCTATTCATTTAATAGTGCAATGCACTTGTCTACTTCCCGCACTAACCTTGATAACCGCGTTTTGGCACTCTTAATCTCTCCCTCTTTAACGGAGACAACCCGTGCCGTAAGCAGGTTATTGCATTTGACTGCCAACTCTTCCGAACGAAGAATTTCTTGCTGTAATTCGGACTCTTTCAGTTCCAACAATGCTCTAAGTCTGTCCAACTCCACTCTCTGTTCATCGCACAAAGACATCAATTGTCTGACTTTAGATTCAAAAACAGCTATCAATTTTACTTGTTCTTCGGTCATTTCGCACCAAATTCTACACAAAAGTAACCTTTTGGATTGAATTAAACAACAACTGTATCAATTATTTTACGACTAAATCAATTTGTAAAATACAAAAGGCCGTTCAATCATATCGAACAGCCCTTCTTTCCTTTGTTTGACCCCACTTATTTAAATAAGTGAGACCATCAAATTGGCATCTTCCTCTTCGAAAGCAATTTTATTTTCCTTAGCAAGCCAGCCAAAAGCGGCATATAACTCTTTGTCGGTTTTTATTTTTGTTGCTTTCTTAATGGACTTTACATCCATACGCCCGCCTTCGTTCAAAGCGTTCCACACAAGACCGGCATTCATACCAATAGATTCAATCATGTTCACTAATTTTGATTAATAATAAGGATAATACTACAAATGTATATATATATTTGATATTAAAACGAAATAATATGCTTTTTAGCATAAAACAGCCTATAATTTAACATTATCGAAGTATTTATTCAACAAACATCACAATTCGATTACAAAACAGGCGATATCGTTTCAATCTGAATATTGCGTGCAGTTGCGTACTTTTCAAGCAGATCCTTTGCATATGCAACAGCCTCCATTAATCCCTCTTCTCCGGAATACCCGTTGATAATCATCAGAAGCTTTGTCGTTGAGAGATCGATTTTAGTGCGCTCTTCGTCACTTGTAGGAGTTCCTATACCACCCTGCTCGTCCCGGTAGACCGGAAGTCCCTCTATATTTAAAGGGCCCCGGCCAATTCCATTAAATAATTCATCCGCTTGCCCTACGCCTAAAATAAGATCTCCTTTTATTTTTCCGGCATCGAAACCACCGATGGAATAACCTGTGTGAATGGAGACCAGGTTGATAAGATCCACCAATGTATCTATTTTGTAAAGCGGATATCCCTTCAGAATCCTCCGGCACAAGGCTTCGGCCGAAGGGCGGTATCGGTTCGGGTCTTTCCCCAGCTTCTTGTAGGCCTGCCGGGTTTCATATATTGGGATTCTCCGGGCAATCTCTTCCATGCGCATGGATAAGCGCAAAGACTCTTCCTTTGCTGCTATTTCTTCCCATAAAGCTTCATCCGATGATGTATTAACCACATCACAGGAAATAATCCCCAGATGTAACCGGGGGCACGCCTGATAGATCTGTTCCGATACCGATATATTCATTCTTGTAAAGTATTTGTCAACTGTATGCCACTCAGCATGCGTCCGCTGTTAAAACCCAACCTTCGTGCAGAAAAAAACAGGTTTGCGTCTGAAAAAGTACATAAACCGGCTTCGTTTATCTTCGTTGGGGAAACACCTGCCTGCAGCAGTTGCAAGCGGTTCGCTTTACTTAAATCAAGGTGTAATTTCCCTGTCTGTCCATTTCTGCGGCTAAACTCTTCCACCGGCAGACCAGCTCCGATAAATGAATCTGCAACCTCTTCGCCCACTTCAAAAGCTTCCATACCGATACAGGGACCTATTCCTGCCAGCACAGCATCGGGGTTACATCCGTACTCCTTCTCCATAAAACGAATTGTTTTAAGAACAATCTGTTTAACCGTACCCCGCCAACCGGCATGAATGGCAGCCACCACCTTTTTTACCGGATCGTATAGCAAAACAGGAACACAATCGGCAGTAGTAACCCCCAGACAAACTCCGGGCACGTCTGTAACCAGCGCGTCAACCCCATGCAATAATTCCTGTCTGGCTTCATTATCAAGAAACAACGATGCTTCGGTAAGCTTTACAATGTTGTCTTCGTGACTCTGATAAGGCACAAACAACCGATCCGGTTCTATCCCCATCGATTGACAGAGCAACCGTCTGTTGGTACGCACCGTATCCGGATTATCACCACAAAAGTCGCCTGTGTTTAATCCCTGATAAGCAGCAGTACCCACTCCCCCGCAACGGGTTGTTATAAAATGAGAAATGTTGCAATCCTGCCCGAAGACAGGGAATTGCAACATTACAAGCTCTTTAATTTTGAGTAGATTCATCGTCTTCATCCCAGTCATACTCGTCATATTCCTCCGGTTCCTCGTCCTCATCTTCAGGGAAAACGTAATCATCGTCGTCGTCAAACTGAAGGGCCGAAACATCCAGATTCTTATGAACAATACGTTCAACCTCGTGGAAAGTCTCTTTGTTAAGCTCTTTCCACAACAAATCTTTCAAATCCATCAAACCCGAATTCGTTATGGAAGAGATAAACACATAGGGCACATCCGGCAAATCCTCTGCCAGGGCATCCATCAGCTCCTGATCCAGCATATCACTTTTGGTAATAGCCAGCACTCTTCGCTTACCGAGTAATTCGGGATTATATTTTACCAACTCATTGTGCAGAATATCATATTCTTTCTTTATATCATCCGCATCAGCCGGAATCATAAACAGCAACAAGGAGTTACGTTCGATATGTCTTAGAAAACGCAGCCCCAGACCTTTGCCTTCGCTGGCACCTTCAATAATACCGGGAATATCTGCCATTACAAACGAACGGCCGTCGCGGTAACCTACAATACCCAGGTTAGGCTCGAGCGTGGTGAACGGATAATCTGCAATTTTGGGCTTGGCGGCAGAAACAACAGACAGTAAAGTCGATTTACCGGCATTGGGAAATCCAACCAATCCCACATCCGCCAACAGCTTGAGCTGCATAATCACCTTCCGTTCCTGAAACGGCTCGCCGGGCTGTGCATAACGCGGAGCCTGGTTGGTAGAGGTACGGAAATGCCAGTTACCCAGTCCGCCCCTACCGCCTTTCAGCAGCATCACTTCCTGTCCGTCGGACGTTACATCGCATATAAATTCGCCCGTTTCGGCGTCATACACTACCGTACCGCAAGGCACATCGATGTAGCGGTCTTCGCCATCTTTTCCAAAACTTTTCTTGGCACCGCCGCCGTTTCCGTGAGTTGCCATCACATGGCGCTCAAATTTGAGGTGAAGCAGTGTCCAGTAATTCCGGTTACCCCGGAGATACACATGACCTCCTCTCCCTCCATCGCCTCCGTCGGGACCTCCTTTCGGAATATATTTCTCGCGGCGAAAGTGAGAAGACCCTCTTCCACCCTTTCCAGAGCGGCAATAGATCTTTACATAATCTACAAAGTTCGATTCAGCCATTGTTTAATTTATTTAGCTCCGTCAATTGCAACTTTAATACGACCAAAGATATCTTCGATTGTACCCATACCCTTTACAGCTTTGTGTTTTCCTTCTTCTACATAATAAGCAGCCAAAGGAGCTGTCTGGTTGTGATACACATCCAATCTTGATTTAATAGTTTCCAGGTTATCGTCCGAACGACCCGAAATTTCACCACGTTTAAGCAAACGCTGGATCAGTTCGTCTTCTTCAACCTGAAGGTCGATCATAACAGAAACATCTGTTCCACGTTCGTTAAGCATCACCTTCAGCGCCTTTGCCTGAGGAATAGTACGGGGGAAACCGTCAAAAATAACACCCTTAGAATCTTTTTTGCTGTCCAAAACCTTGGCAAGCATATTAATGATCAGTTCGTCCGGAACAAGCTGACCTTTTTCGATATAGTCTTTCGCTATTTTACCCAGCTCAGTTTCTCCTTTGATTTCGCCACGCAAAACATCTCCGGTTGAAATATGATCCAACGCATACTCCTTAATAATCAATTCGCTCTGCGTACCTTTTCCTGAGCCCGGTGCGCCAAAAATTACAACGTTCAACATACTCTTTATTCTTCTTTATTATATATTTTGAATTTCCTTATTTTCCTGGCTCCACGATCTTGTAGATATCGCGGTACATACGTCCCAGTTCATCATAATCCAGACCGTACCCAACAATAAAATCGGTGGGAATGGACAATCCAACATAATCGGGTATCAATTTGCACTGCAATGCTTCGGGCTTAAACAACAGCGTGGCCAGCTTCACATCGGCGGCTCCTGCATTGCGCAGTTTATTCATTACAAATTCCATGGTAAAACCTGTATCGATGATATCTTCCATCAACACAACCGTACGTCCTTCCACCGGCACCTGTATGGGCATAATCTCATTGATTTCGCCGGACGATGAGGTCCCTTTATAGGATGAATAGCGTGCAAACGTGAGCTGATACGGACCATTAAGCTCCTTCATCAGTTCGGCTGCAAACATAAATGCACCATTTAACACTCCAACAAACAAAGGATCTGTTCCTTTAATGTCTTCTTTTATGCGAACAGCCATGCCTTGTATGGCTTCCTTGATTTTACTCTCCGGAATAAACAGTTCAAATTCTTTATCTTTAAGCCGAATCCTATTCATATGTCGTTTTTGTTACGAGACGACAAATGTACAACTTTTTCGCCGAAGCACAAAAAAGTGTAGCATGATAGCAAAGTTTGTTATACTTTTGTATGTCGATTTATGTCAGATACATTAAAATTATGATGAAAATATTTCCTACAAATATCATTAAAGAGCTTGATCAGTATACGATCCAGAACGAGCCCATCAATTCTGCCGATCTGGTTGAACGTGCTGCAAGGGTTTTTGTACATGAGTTCTGCCGTCGTTATTCCAAACAAACACAACTGATTGTGTTTGCCGGTCAGGGTAACAACGGAGCGGATGCCCTGGCCATTGCCCGCTTACTGCTTGACGAAGGTTACCGGCTTAAAACCTATCTGTTTAATCCAACCAACCACCTTTCGTACGATTGTGAGCTCAACAAACAGCGGCTGCTCGCCATGGCCAATATCGACTTTACGGAAGTAGTGGACGATTTTATTCCTCCGGTACTTACCAGCCGCGATGTTGTGATAGACGGACTGTTCGGATCGGGGCTGAACCGTCCTCTTACAGGAGGTTTTGCTGCGGTAGTGAGATACATCAATCAATCTGAAGCGACTGTAGTTTCTATCGACATACCTTCCGGACTCTTTGGCGAAGACAACCGCACCAATATTCCATCCGCCATTATTCAGGCGCACACCACGCTTACCTTCGGCTTCCCCAAGCTTGCATTTATGCTGGCAGAAAACGAAGTATATGTAGGCGAATGGAAAGTATTGGACATCGGGACACATCCGCAGATTGTGGAAGAGACGCCGGCCGACTTTATGTATCTGCTTGAGGAAGACATTTCGCCGGTTTTCGGGCCCCGCAATAAATTTTCACACAAAGGCACCTTTGGTCATGCCCTGCTTATTGCCGGCAGCAAAGGGAAGATGGGTGCGGCTCAGTTGGCCGCCAAAGCCTGTCTGCGGAGCGGTGCGGGTTTACTGACCGTGCATGTACCCGCCAAAGGAGGTAACATCCTGCAAACAGCCTTTCCGGAGGCAATGCTCAGCTTCGACAATAATGCGGAACATTTTTCTTCCGTACCCGATTCGGGCTCTTACTCGGCTGTAGGAATCGGCCCGGGATTAGGTCAGCACATGGATTCTGCCGCTGCCTTCGAACGTTTGCTTCAGCAAAAAACGAAAGCACTGGTCATCGATGCCGATGCCATCAATATGTTGGCATCCAACAATGAATTGATCAAGAAGGTTCCGCCCCTCAGCATCCTCACCCCCCACCCTAAAGAATTCGACCGTATTGCAGGCGAAAGCAGTACCTCTTACGAGCGTCTGCTGAAAGCCCGGGCTTTTGCCATGGAGCATTCCTTGTGTATCGTGCTTAAGGGAGCCTATACGGCGGTATGTTCGCCCGAAGGAAACGTATATTTTAACTGCACCGGTAATCCGGGAATGGCCACAGCCGGAAGCGGAGATGTGCTTACCGGCATCATCCTTAGTCTTCTTGCTCAGGGAATTAGTCCGGTTACAGCAGCGGTATCGGGCGTATTCCTTCATGGAACGGCTGGCGACCTTGCCGCGGTTTATCGTTCGGAAGAGAGTATGATTGCCAGCGATATGATCGAAATGCTTGGCAAGGCATTTAAGCAGATTAGAAATTATTAAGAGTAAAAAATGAACAGTTTTTCGACTGATTATTTGAACTTTACTCTTGCTTCTTACAAAAAAATGAATAGTTTTGCAAATTAGTTTTAGTACATAAAACATTTGAATCATGAAAAATTTCATCCTTATAGCGGGTCTGATGTTCTCTTTTTCCATGACAGCCCAGACTAAAGTGGTAAAAATGAACGCCGTTAAGAGCAACAATTTCGGTGTTGCTTATTCGCTTCCGCTTACAACATTTACAATAGACGCTGAAGTTACTAAAATTACAAGCAAGGCCGGTCCTTATTATAAATATGCCGAGAAATACCTGGGCGTTAAAGATGTTATTACCGAAGACAAGGTAGTTTTTCAACTTGACAAGGTAACATTGGAAAACAAGGGAATTCCGGATAAGGAAAACTCGTACATGGTTGAATTTAAATCGGGTACCACAGCTCCGTTTGTCTATCTTACGGAAGAGGGTCTGATCTGTTCCATCAATGCAGAGGTAGACGAAAGTATATTCAGTGCCGACTCTACCAAAAAGAAAAAAGTGGTTCCTGCCGGTATCAATTCCGCCTCTGTGCTTTCAGAAGAACTTCTGATGGCGGGATCTACAGCCAAACAGGCAGAAGTAGCAGCCAAACAAATCTATCGCATACGTGAAAGCCGCCTCAATATACTAACAGGCGAAGCTGATAACCTGCCACCCGATGGCGATGCCATGAAACTGGTTATCGAACAGTTGGAACAACAGGAAAAAGCGCTCACCAACCTCTTTACCGGGGTGGTGACCAAAGAATCGTTGCAAAAACAATTCACCATACAGCCTACCGGCAACATGGAAAAAGAAATCCTGTTCCGCTTTTCGGAACTGATGGGAATTGTGGATGCCGATAATCTGGGAGGAGCTCCTGTATACATCAACCTTACGGCTACCGAGAAGGCTCCCGTACTGGATCCTAAAGAGGCTGAAAAGAAACTCAAAAATATGAAAGGCATTATCTACAATCTGCCTGGCAAAGCCACAATAGAGATAAAAATGAACAACAAGACCCTGTACCAGGGAGAACACCAGGTAACACAATTTGGTAGTCAGGAGTCGCTCGCACCTTCCATGTTTGAAGACAAGAAAGCACCTGTAAAGGTTTATTTCTACCCGCAGACCGGTGCCATCAAACAGATCATTCAATAATTATAAACTTAATACGTAACGACGCATGTTTAAAGGACATCCTAAAGGATTAATTATCGCCTCTATTGCCAATATGGGTGAACGCTTCGGCTTTTACACCATGATGGCGATCCTGTTGCTATTCTTACAGGCTAAATTCGGACTCGATCAGGTTGAGGCCGGAAGTATTTATTCTACGTTCTATTTTTTGATCTATGTACTCGCGCTGGTAGGTGGCTTTGTGGCCGACCGATGGTTGGGACTTGGAAAGACCATTTTTTCGGGTATCGTACTTATGTTTCTGGGATACATAGTTATTGCCATTCCCGGAACCGGTCTATACCCTGTATTGGGTGGATTGCTGATTATCGCTTTGGGTAACGGTTTGTTTAAAGGAAACCTGCAGGCTCTTGTTGGTAACCTGTACGACGATCCTAAATACAGTCAGCTTCGCGACCGTGCATTCAGTATCTTCTATATGTGTATCAATATCGGTGCTATTTTTGCTCCCCACGCAGCTACGGGTATTCGTAACTGGTGGCTAGCTCAGCACGGACTGTCTTATAACGGTGCACTGCCTAAAATGTGCCACGACCTTATCAACGGCAAACTGAGCGACACTTCTGTGATGCAGAATCTTGCCAACGAAGTAAGCGGTGGCACTGCTGTAACAGACCTTACCGTATTTGCCAATACCTACCTGGATGTATTTAACACCGGCTATCATTTTGCATTTGCCATTGCCGCCTGTTCAATGCTTATTTCCATGTTGGTCTATACGTTTGCTAAAAAATACCTTGCACCGGGCGATGTTACTGCTGCTCAGCAGGCCACTGCCGCTGCTGCAAGTGGTGTTAAAATAGAAAAGATGCCTTGGATCGAGGAAAAGAAACGCCTTATCGCACTCGGTCTGGTATTCCTTATCGTAATTTTCTTCTGGATGTCGTTCCACCAGAACGGAGTTACACTTACTCTGTTTGCCAGAGACTACACAGAAACACATGTAGGTCCGGGAACCAGCCTTATCTTCAATATCTTCTCTCTGATGGGTATTGCAGCCGGTGTAGGTGGATTGATTGTTGCTTTCTCTAAAACCAGAATGTTGAATCGTATCATCGGCGTGATTGCCTTCGTTGCCGGTACAGCTATAGCCATCAACTTCTACAATGAATTTGTTGCTGCTAACGGATCTCCTATCTCTCCCGAAATTTTCCAATCCTTCAATCCGTTGTTTGTTGTAACACTTACACCGGTAGTGGTTGGATTCTTTGCTTGGTTGAATAAGAAAGGTATCGAGCCTTCAGCTCCCCGTAAAATCGGTATCGGTATGTTTTTGGCTGCCGCTTCATTCCTTATCATGATTGTTGGTTCACTGGGACTGGTTGCTCCAAAAGATCTTGCCGAAGGAACAGATGCCGAACGTGCATCGGCCTATTGGTTGATTGCCACCTATTTCTCGCTGACTATCTCCGAGCTGTTCTTAAGTCCGATGGGTATCTCCTTCGTTTCGAAGGTTGCTCCTCCCCGTTTCAAGGGACTTATGCAAGGAGGTTGGTTGTGTGCCACCGCATTGGGTAATCAGTTGCTGGTAATCGGTACAATTCTTTGGGGTAAAGCAGAAATCTGGCAGGTATGGGTATTCTTTACCGTATGCTGTATCATTTCCGGATCAATTATCTTCGCCCTGATGAAGAGACTGGAAGCAGTAGCCAAGTAATTCCGTTTTTTATGTGATTAAACTGTATTGCTATAACGATAAAGGAGATGTTTCTGTCTGAAACATCTCCTTTTTTTATCCCTCAAATTTCCATTCCCTCTTCCCCACAGGCTTACCCTATAGAATCTGCTACGTCATTGAAGAATCTCTGATTTAAAAAATGAAGAAGTTCCAATAAAATACTCTTCACCGGGAGTTTGGTTATGAAAGATATTCAAATTATATATCGAAATATTATTACTAAACAACCCTACCCACCAACTAAACTTCCCATCTATATTAAAAGGCTGTGAAGCATTTAGTTCAATCACATAATCTCCTGGATTTACGCCACTGTATATGCGATCACTATGCACCCAGGCAGCATTAACGATACTGCTTTTATAACGAATGCCACTTAGACTGCAAGGTTCTTCTAATACATATTTGCTATTGAGATACTTAATTCTGCTACATTTTATAGGAATATTAAATACTCCTCCTTCATCAGGAATCGTAAAATCACTCATATACTCTGACACTATTTTATATTCGTAACGAATATCAGAGCCTGCCTGAGACAAATAAAATGATGTATTGATAGTTAGATCCGGACCTGCAATTACAATATCAATCCGATCAGCAATTGTATCTGAAACAATATTTTCATTGCATTTAATTTTTAGTCTTATTGTATTATCAATAATAACAGAATCAGAAACAGAAAAACGATTATGTTCCGATTTAAAAACTATATCAGAAGATTTTAAGATTGTTTCTGCTTGCTCAGGCGTAATTTTCGGGATAGAAATGAGCTGTAAGATGTATTCCCTTTCCTCTCCTGTCTCAGAGAAAACATTCGTTGTATCGCCTGTCACACTTAAATCATAGCTATATACGTCATCATCGTTGTTTTTTTCACAACTAACTAGCATGATCACAGAAATAGTAAAAAGTAAATAAGCTAATATTCTCATGGTTATTAATTTATTAAGGTTAGCCTTTAATTTTTTAACGAATAAATCTATCTATTCATTACAAATGTACAGTATAATTATTACTTATAAAACATTATGCATGTTTTTATGAATAGCAATAGAAACAAAAATTTCGCATGCCACATATATAAATTTATCCTATAGAATACTAAGCGATAACATCCTGTATATTAATAATTTCATAGGATACTTTACTATTTTCACTTAAGCAAACAAATCGTTTGACATATGTCGAAATCGATTTTGACAATTGTGGTAATGCATTACGACAGTTGTCAAAATACATTTTGACAACTGTCGAACGAATACTACTCTTAAGTATTCTAATTTAGTTACAGTCATGAAAGAATTTCTTTACTTAAGAGATTCATTTATTTATAAACGGGAAATGTAAATCATCTTCACGATACTTTTCAAACCAGCAAACGGCACTGTTGTATTCAACACAAAAGGGTGAAAGTGGAGTACAACTCAAAAAAATAATACATAACAAATGACAGATGAAAAGGATCTGTCACTCAGCATCTGTCATTGTCAGAAGCCGCTTCAATAAAAGGATCTGACTGCAAAAATGATGGATGACAGATTGTTTAGTCAAAAACAGTTTTTAATTGAAACAACTAAAATAAATTCACTAGTATTCCATTAAGATTGGGACGTTATTAAAAATAAAGAATCCGAACAGCATGCACGTTAGTATCCGAAAACTTCTTGATTTTAAGTGCTACTTCGGTGGTATGGAAATTACAAAAATTCGATTAACTTTGTAAGAGCTCATATAATAGCTTTTTGCTTGTGGAAATAAGATAAATGAGTATATATTGTTTCTTTTCAGCAAAACAATTATTTAACGAACCATTGATATATGATGAATCGAATATTCCTTCTTTCACCGTTACTGATGTTCATATTTATTTTCACCTTTTGCTCTCAAAAGGAAGATACATCTGTTTTGGAAGAAAGCAATGTACCCGACACCACAACCATCGTCTCACCGGCGCCTATTATAATCGTCATCGAAAAGGATCTGCTTTACAACGAGTATACATTGGCCGATGAATACCCTTATAAAGATACGATCCGGAGTTTCCAATGGGATAAGATACGCGACCTGTTACATCTTCTGGACTCGGTTCAGCAGCAACATAATAATTGGGCTATCCTGCAAAACTATAAGAATATGAATGGGGTAGCTCCGCTGGTCAAAGAATTCAAACGAAACGTCTACAAGCGTGTGGCTGACATGCATGGAGTAGAGCGCTTCCAATCCGTCCCCCTGTTTCATCCCGCTGATACGGTAACCGGAGAACGCTATGGGCGCGACGGCTCGCCAGTCAGATACCTCGGAGAAGAAGGCGGATTAGCCCGGGTATGCCTTTTGTCGTCAGACGAAGAGTGGCTCGTGCCCCAAAAATACGTCAAAGTAATTGGAGACACGATCACTTTCAACCATGCCGTTTTTGTAGATCGGCACAACCAGAATATCGCCACGCTGGAAAAGGTCGGTTCCAAGTGGCTGGTACGAAGCATGAATCCCATCACCACCGGTCTGCACCGTCCTCCATACGCGCAGGAAACTCCATTAGGAATTTTCCTTCTGCAGGAAAAGAAGCAGAAAATGATATATCATAAAGATGGGACTACCGAAACAGGAGGCTTCGCTCCCTGGGCAAGCCGTTTTACCAACGGTGCCTACCTGCATGGTGTACCCGTAAATGTACCTCGCACCACCCCGATTGAGTATAGTGCTAGTCTGGGCACAACGCCTCGTTCGCACATGTGTGTACGTAATGCCACTTCACACGCTAAATTTATATACGAATGGGCTCCGGCAGAAAAAACAGTAGTTTTTGTACTCGAATAGGTTGTAGCTCAGAATAATAGTATATATTTGCACTCGTAATTTTTCTTTATGTATAGATTTGTATTATTTTTATTGTTATTACTGACTCCAGTTCATTTTTCCTCAACGACTTCCTGGATAGAAGCCGCCGACAACAACAAATTGTCCGGAAGTATGCAGTTGTATCTGGATATGCAGTTGTCCGACCGGGTGAGTTTTCCGGCCTTTGAGCAAGCGCTTTCCGGTTACGAAAAGATTGCGCACCGGAAAAATATCATAACATTGATCGATTTCACCAAACCGTCCTCGGAAGAACGTCTTTTTGTTTTGGATATGGATCAGCACTGTGTATTATATTCATCTGTTGTTTCGCACGGCAGAAACAGCGGCACCAATTATGCCACTTCCTTCTCTAATAAGACGGGATCGTATCAAAGCTCTCTCGGATTTTATGTAACAGAAAACACCTATAACGGAAAAAACGGTTACTCCCTTATACTCGAGGGACTGGAAAAAGGATTCAACGACCGGGCTAAAGAACGCGCCATTGTGATCCACGGAGCCGCCTATTCAAATCCTTCGGTAATCGCCAATACAGGACGGTTAGGCCGCAGTCAGGGCTGCCCGGCACTACCCGAGGCAGTCAGCGCCAAAATCATCGATACCATTAAAGGCGGAAGTGTATTGTATATCTATGCCGGTAATTCGGAATATGCGCAGAAAAGTGAATTTCTGTAACCTTGATCCCATCTTTCTACATTTATAAAATTAAAGTTTGATTTCAAACAACACATTTGCACTTGTGAGGGAAAGCATATTCCTTCACTAACATATTATTAAGTATAAAATTCTGACTGATCCTGAATAAAAGGGAGGGGGGTTGAGCGACTGAAAAAAAAGAGAGCCGCGAGATCTCACATCCGGCGACTCTCAACACTAACCCTTAACTTTAACCAATGAAAAACAATAATCTAATTAATGTAATGAAGCTAATACAGCTTCATAATTTGGCTCAGTTGTAATTTCCGGAACTAATTCCTCGTAAACAACCTTGCCTGCTTCGTCAATTACTATAACTCCTCTTGCAAGTAAACCTTTTAGAGGGCCATCAATCAGAAGCATCCCGTACTTATCTTCAAAGCATGAACAACGAAACGCTGAAAGTGCAACTACATTTTCAATACCTTCCGTAGTACAGAAACGTCCATGCGCAAAAGGTAAATCTTTCGATACTGCCAATACCACCGTATTGCTTAAAGAAGCTACTTCTTTATTAAATCTTCTTACAGAAGCGGCACAAACCGAAGTATCCAGACTTGGAAAAACATTTAATACGACTTTTTTCCCTTTTAAATCATTCAGTGACAACTCAGACAAATCAGTTTTTACACCTTTAAAATCTGGAGCTACTGTTCCTACTTCCGGCAGTGAACCGTTTGTGTGTACCTCAATACCTTTAAAATTTACGCTTGCCATTCTTATAAATATTTATTAATTATACTTACTTAAAAGCGGCTTACAAATATAAGCTACTTTTTATGGATTAAACAAGTAATAACACCCAAAGTTGCCATATTTAACATTTTTTAATTGGTTTTACCCATTTCATAATCCCTATATTTGTAAAAAAATTAAAAAGATGATAGATATTGTACTGATTACGCTACTCCTCCTTATCTTGATTGTGCTTATTTACCGCACCCGAAAAGAGAACCAGAAAGTTGAATATGAAAGAATTAGTACTGAAATGCAACGATCGTTCGAACGGATTGAGCGCAATTTCAGAGAAGATTTCAAGTTGAACAGGGAAGAAAGCCGGGCCGTAAGCAAAGACCTCCGCGAAGAGCTATCGGTTAATATGGAAATATTCCGTAAAGCGTTCGAACAGGGGATACAATCTTTTAATCAGTTGCAACGTGAAAAATTTGCTCAGCTGGACGAACAGCAACAGCGAATGATTACAAATACAGAAAAGCGGTTGGAAGAAATACGTGTGACTGTCGACGAAAAACTACAGAAAACATTGAATGAACGTATCGGACAGTCCTTTCGTATGGTTTCAGAACAATTGGAGAGTGTACAGAAAGGATTGGGCGAGATGCAGACACTGGCCCAGGATGTAGGTGGATTGAAAAGGGTGCTCAGTAATGTTAAGACACGGGGAAACATTGGCGAAATACAGTTAAGTATGTTGCTTGAACAGTTGCTTGCTCCCGAACAATATGACGCCAATGTGCGCACGGTGAAGGGCTCGTCGGACGTGGTGGAGTTTGCAGTCAAGCTTCCGGGGAAAGATGATACGAGGGATTTCGTTTACCTGCCCATTGATGCCAAATTCCCGAAGGATGTGTACGAGCAACTTCTTAATGCTTATGACTCGTCGGATACCCAAGCCATTGATGCTGCCGGGAAGGCATTGGAGAGCACCATTCGGAAAATGGCAAAAGATATTTCGGACAAATACCTCGCTCCTCCGGCTACCACCGATTTCGGGATTATGTTCCTACCCTTCGAAGGCATTTATGCCGAAGTGGTACGGCGTTCTTCCTTGTTGGAGGAACTTCAACGTACATACAAGGTGGTGGTTACGGGGCCTACCACTCTGGCGGCCATTCTAAATAGTCTGCAAATGGGATTCCGCACGCTGGCCATTCAGAAGCACTCGGGCGAGGTGTGGACTATTTTAGGGGCTGTTAAAAAGGAATTCGAAAAAGTTGGCGGTATGTTGGAAAAGGCTCAAAAGAACATTCAGGCAGCCAACGGACAACTGGACGAAGTGTTGGGAACCCGTACAAGGGCGATACAGCGCAAATTGAAAGATGTAGATTCGTTGGGGGATGCCGAAGCAAGAGCCATCATCCCGGAGATAGGTGCATTACACAAGGATGAAGAAATAGAAGAATATAAATAGGTTACATTATAATAGATAAAGATTATGAACAGGACAGAAGACTTTGGGTATATCACCCCGGTTTATACAGGAGCTGTAAAAAGATATTGTCAGACATTGGATCTGAAAAATGATCCGGAACTGATTAAAACATACAGACATTGGCACAGTAAAGAGCATATCTGGCCGGAAATACCCAAAGGCATCCGCGAGGTGGGCATACTCAATATGGAGATCTATTTATTGGGAAACCGTCTGTTTATGATTGTGGAAACTCCGGCCGACTTTGACTGGGACAGTGCTTTCGGCAGATTGGCGACACTGGAGAGGCAAGCCGAATGGGAAGCCTTTGTAGACAAATTCCAACAAAGTGAAGCGGGTGCTGCCTCGGATGAGAAGTGGCAACGCATGGAACAGATTTTTCAATTGCCCTGAGTTTAGAAATAACCTGAAGCATTGCCTTTTTAATAAAATTACATTCGCATGAAGAAAAGACAAATACCTCATACCTTTACAATTGTTTTTTATATTATTATTTTCTGTGCTCTTCTCACCTGGTTCGTGCCGGGAGGTAAATATGTGGAACAGATTGCCCCAAACGGCGATAAGACCATGGTTTATCAGCAAGTGGAAAGTATCCCACAGACCTGGCAGGTTTTATCGGCATTCTTTGAGGGTTTTGTCGATAAGGCAGATATCATCATATTTATCCTTATAATAGGTGGCGCCTTCTGGATTGTTAACGATAGCAAAGCGTTCGATATTGGTACCGTCGGCTTTTTGCGGAAAGCCCGGCGACTGGAAAACAACCGGATGTTACGCAGGATTGGCGTCGACAATTTTATAATTACCTCCATCATGCTTCTTTTCAGCGTATTCGGTGCAGTGTTTGGCATGAGTGAGGAAACCATCGCCTTTACCATTATACTTGTCCCCATGGCCATCTCCATGGGATACGACTCCATTACCGGAGTTAGCATGGTGTTTGTTGCGGCAGCTTTGGGTTTTGCCGGAGCCATCCTCAATCCGTTTACCATTGGTATTGCACAGGGATTGGCGGGTATTCCGCTGTTTTCGGGCATCGAATACCGTATCTTTTGCTGGATAATTATCAACATAGCCGGTTTTACCTGGATATTACGCTATGCAAACAGGGTAAAGAAGAACCCTCAATTGTCTCTCGTTTACGAAGAAGATCAATATTGGCGCGACCTGCATGAAAACGGTAGTCCGGAGTTCACGTATCACACACCCCGTATTGCGTGGATCAGCTTTGGCGTTACGTCGGTCATACTGATTCTTTTTTCCATAGCCTACCCCACCTCTTCACTGCAGATCGGGAATGCAGTCATCAACGGGCTGCCGGCCATTCCGGTGCTTACGGGATTGTTTATAGTCAGCTCCGTTTTTGCCTTACGCAAAACGGTTCACCTGTATATACTGAATCTGCTTTTCTTTACCATATTCTTTTTAATTACGGGAGTGATGGGATATGGCTGGTATATCATGGAGATTGCTACACTTTTCTTAGCCATGGGATTGGCGGCCGGTATCGCCAACAACAAAGGTCCGAATGAATTGGTGCAGCTATTTCTGGCTGGATGCAAAGATATCATGAGTGCGGCACTGGTGGTGGGAATGGCCGGAGGTATCATCGTTATCCTTCAGAAAGGGATGATTATAGACACCATACTTCATTCGCTTGCCGAAAAGATGAGCGGCATGGGACAGATTGCCACCGTCGAGATGATGTATGTAATTCAAAACCTGATCAATCTGGTGATCCCTTCGGGTAGTGCCAAAGCGGCTCTTACCATACCTATCATGGCGCCGTTCTCGGACTTGATCGGGTTATCCAAACAAGCCACGGTCATGGCCTTTCAGTTTGGGGATGGATTTACAAATATGATTACACCAACGTCGGGGGTTTTAATGGCCGTATTGGGTGTGAGCCGTATTCCTTACGATAAATGGGTGCGCTGGTCTTGGAAGTTCATTTTATTCCTGATATTGCTCGGAGCCATTTTACTGTTACCTACAGTTCTGATTCCGATGAATGGCTTCTGAGGAATGCACAAAATCGGAATACGTTGCAGGTCCGCAAATGAATTTGTACATTTGCCGGAACAATTCAACGGTTCCGTTCTATGCAAACAGATAAGACAAACAATCTTCAGGCTCCTGCTGCTGCATCTTCGTTTACGGAGATTTTCAATCAGTATCAGGAGCGCTTTATTCTTTTTGCAAATTCGTATGTAAGGAACCAGGCGGTTGCCGAAGATATCTGCATGGAAGCTATGCTGATCTATTGGGAAAAACGGGATTCGCTTCAACCCGGAACAAACATTCCGGCTTACATTCTTACTATTGTTAAAAACAGAGCCCTGAACCATCTTCAGCACATGCATGTACGTCTGGAAGTGGAAGACCGGATCATGGATCATGCTTCCAGAGAGCTGAATCTGCGTATTTCAACGTTGGAGGCCTGTAATCCCAGCGATCTGTTTTCTACTGAGATTCAGGAAATCATTCATGACACGATCCGGACTTTCCCTCATCAGACTCAAAAGGTGTTTATGATGAGCCGGTTTGAGAATCTTACCAACAGGGAAATAGCCGAAAAACTGGGATTAAGCATAAAAAGCGTAGAATTCCATATAACCAAAGGTTTGAAAGTGCTGCGCACCAACCTGAAGGACTATTTACCATCCTGGGTTTTACTTGTCATCTAAAAAAAATTTAAATTCTCATTAGGGTATTTAACGTCTGTCTTGTTATTATAGCAGAGACCAGACATATTGTTGTCTTCAATCATGAATAAAAGAAATGGATAAAGAGACCTTACATCGGTATTTTGAAGGGAAAAGCACGTTGGAAGAGGAAATACAGGTTGTGAACTGGGTGGAAGCATCCGAAAGCAACCGGAAAGATTACCTCCGGGAAAGAATGCTTTGGGACGCGGTAACTCTGACTGCCAACTCGAAGGATTTGGGAGTTCCTGTGCAAAAACGTGCTGACCGGACCAGTCTTTGGCGCGCAATAGCTGTGGCGGCATCGATTGCCTTGCTTTTGGGTATATCGTGGACAATCTGGGATCGCTCTGCAAATCTTGTTTCTCAGCAAAATCAGACAATCATCGTACCTGCCGGTCAGCGGGTACAGCTTCTTCTGGCTGACGGGACGAAGGTATGGCTTAATTCGAAAACCACCTTCACCTACCCTGCTGCATTCAGCAGTAAAAACAGGGAAGTCACACTTAACGGTGAAGCTTACTTTGAAGTAAAAAAAGATACGGAACACCCCTTTATAGTTAAAACAAACCTATACGATGTAAAGGTATTGGGTACCACCTTTAATGTGTATGCTTACGAAAATGCCGATTATTTTAAAACATCACTTATAAATGGTTCTGTAGAAGTTCTGTCCGACCACTATAAAATAAACTTAAAGCCAGGCGAAGTGGCAACCGGAACCAGCGGCTCCCTGAAAAAAGGGACGATCTCCAATCTGGATGAATTCAGATGGAAAGATGGTCTCCTATGCTTTGACGACGAGCCATTAGGAACACTTATGGAGAAATTCTCGATCTATTACGACATCCACATCGAAGTGGCCGATCCGGGATTACTGTCGTACCGGTGCACCGGTAAATTCAGGCATAACGACGGAATCGAACACGCTTTAAAGGTAATACAGAAAGATCTGAACTTTACTTTTACCCGCAACGACGAATCAAATACAATTACATTGAAATAACAGAGTGTTAACTATTTTAATTTAATATCATGCAGAACATCGATACATAAAACATCAAAAAAAAGAAATGCCGGAAAGTAGTGGTGTACCTCCCGGCATATGTCAACACGAGACAATCCAATTTATTCTCAGTATTAACAATAAATCCATTACAAAGTTATGATAAATATTCTTTGTCGAAATCCCTATGGCTTAAAAAAACATAAATTAACCCATCTGGTGCGGATTATGAAACTATCGATATTCCTATTATTCGTCTTTGTTTGCTCGGGATTGGCCGAAAACGCCCATTCTCAGAATGCAAAAGTTACGCTAAACAAACAAAATGTGATGGTTAGCGAGATCTTAAATGAGATAGAGAATCAGACAGAATACCTGTTTCTCTACAACAAAAAAAATGTAAATGTGGAGAGAAAGACCTCTCTTAATGTTACAAACGAGTCTGTTGCAGGAATTCTTAACAGGATTTTCTCCAACACAAACGTCAGTTATGCAATGGAGGGTAAACACATTGTGCTGTCAAAGCATGATGCACCGGTATCTGTTGCCAGTCAGGAACCGGGACGTACCATTACAGGGTTGATCCGCGACGAAAACGGAGAGCCTGTAATCGGGGCCAATGTGATGGTTGCCGGTACTTCCATCGGTACCATTACGGATATAGACGGTAACTTCTCTTTGCAGGGAGTGCCGGACAAGTCAATTATCCGCGTATCCTATATCGGATATTTAACCCAGGATGTGGTATTAAAGAAAGAAAACTCGTTGCAGATCGTACTTCGCGAAGATACCAAGAAACTGGACGAGGTAGTGGTTATTGCCTACGGTACAGCCCAGCGTAAAAGTATTGTGGGTGCGGTGGACCAGATTGCATCGGGTGTGATTGAAGATCGTCCCGTTGGAAACCTTACCCAGGCATTGCAGGGAGCTTCTGCCAACCTGGTAATTCAGCAGAAGAGCTTCAACCCCAACGATAACAGCGTTAACATCAACATCCGCGGTATCAGCACCATGAATAACAATGATCCGCTGGTAGTGATTGATGGTTTGGTTGTTGAACAATCAAGCATGAATAACCTGAACCCGTCCGATATCGAAAATATATCTGTATTGAAAGATGCCGGTAGTGCGGCTATCTACGGTTCGCGGTCGGCCAACGGTGTTATTTTGATTACCACGAAGAAAGGTAGAAAAGACGAGCGTCCCGTAATCAAATTTACAGGAATGGTTGGAACACAGAATCCTCACATTCTTTTCAAACCGGTTAAAGGATACGAAAATGCCATCTTACGCAACCAGGCTTTGGTAAACGGAGGCTCTGCTCCCATCTATTCACCGGCTCAGATTCAGGGTTATCAACAAAATGGCGACTCAGAATGGTTCCTGAATGAGATTATGAAGAATGCCTTACAGCAGAATTATAATTTAAATATCTCGGGTGGATCGAAAAACTCTACCTACATGATCTCCGGAGGATATTATGACCAGGAAAGTAACTTTGTAGGATCCGAGTATGGTGTGAAACGCTATAATTTCCGTACAAACATGTCTACCGAGTATCAGAGACTTAAGTTAAGTACCTCCATGGCTTACGTGCGTACAGACGGTACAGATCATACCACTTCTTCCGGTACGCTGATTGTGGATGCCTCACGTATTCCGGTATACAATACCTATTCAATGAAAGATGCCAACGGTCGGTATCTGGTAAACGACGTATTATCGGAATTCAACCCGTTGGGTATTCTGGAAGCTGGCGGTAAGACCTGGAAAGATGAAGACAACTTTACCGGATCTGTGAATGCCGACCTTGATATTATCGATGGTTTAAAGCTAAGGGGTGTATTTGGTGGAGATCTTCGTTCTAACCACCGTCTCATCATGCGTAAGAAAGTTCCTTTTTATGCAAGCGAAACAGCTACAGTTCCAAGTGGTTATGCAAACTCGAACCGTGAAACGGAAGATTACAATGAAAAGGTTCTTTTCCTGAATTCGCAGCTTATGCTTGACTTCAACCGCACCTTTGCCAAAATGCATCAGATTACCGGTTTGTTGGGAGTATCCAACGAGTCGTACACCTTCAAGGCAAATGAGCTGAAAAAGAAGTATACAGATCCTGATTTAGGTATTCCGGTTTCGGAAACCGAAATAATTACTTCCAGTTACAACACGCCTAACAGAACTACCCAACGCAGCCTTTACTCTGTGTTCGGTCGCGCCGGATATTCCTACAATGGAAAGTATTACGGAGAATTCAGTTTCCGTTACGACGGTTCTTCCAAGTTTGCAGAAAACAACCGCTGGGGATTCTTCCCTTCTGTTTCGGGAGGATGGCGTGTGTCTGAAGAGGCGTTCATGACAAATTACCGCGAACGTTTCGGCGAATTGAAGTTGCGCGGATCGTACGGTATCCTGGGTAACCAGAATGTGGACGATTATCAATATCAGACTACGTACAACATTACAAACAATGCATACGGGTTTAATAATGTTTCGGTTGCCGGTACAGGCTTTACCTTTGCCAATAAAGAGTTGAAATGGGAGCTTTCCAAAACATTCAACGTGGGTGTGGATGCAACCTTCTTCAATAATTCGGTATATGCTTCGTTCGACTATTTCAACAAGCGTACTTCAGACATCTTAATCACTCCGGAGGTTCCCACCGTATACGGAGGTGCCGTTCCTAAGTACAATGCAGGTGAAATGCAGAATCAGGGTTGGGAAATCACCCTCAGCTATCGTTTCAACAAAGGCGATTTCCGTCACAACGTAGGCTTGAATCTGGCTGATTCATGGAATGAGGTTTTGGCATTCGACGGGAATGAGCAGATCAGCAGCTCGGATCAGATGCAGCGCATCATCCGTGTAGGGTTACCGTTTAACTCCTATTACGGTTACAAAACCGACGGATACTTCCAGAATATAGATGAGGTTAAGAACGGAGCCATCCCTGTGGGTGCTACGGTTCAACCGGGAGACGTTCGCTATGTAGACCGCGACAATAACGGTGTTATTGATGACAAGGATCGTTTTGTATTAGGAAATGCATTCCCTCGTTATACATTTGGTATCACCTATGATATGAGTTGGAAAAACTTCGATTTCAATCTTTTGCTGCAGGGCGTAGGTAAACGTTCCATGTTCCTCCGCGGCGAATTGGTTGAACCGTTCCACTCCAATTATTCCTATACGATGTTTACACATCAGCTCGATTACTGGACTCCGGTTAATCCCGATGCCCGTTGGCCGCGTCTGGCCGCTCCCGGCACAGCTTCCAACACGAACAATTATGGAAAATCGTCGGATTTATACCTGTTCAACGCGTCTTATCTGCGTTTGAAAAACATCCAGATCGGTTATACGCTACCGAAGACTATTTCGATGAAAGCCGGCATGCAGAAGTTACGTGGTTATGTAACCGCCCAGAACCTGCTTACTCTTGCCAAGAACGGATTTATCGATCCGGAGTCTACAGAGTTTGGATCAAACATGGGTAATAACGGGGCAAACAGCGGACGTAACTATCCTACACCTATCTATGTAGGTTTTGGCTTAGATATAGAGTTTTAACCTTTACGTTTAAAAAGATACAGATATGAAACTGAATTTCTTAAAATATAGCGTGGTTGCAATGGCATGTCTGGCTACCTTATCGGGTTGTCAGGATCTGGATCTGGCTCCCACCGATAAATTTACAGAGGCTAATTACTGGACTTCACCCGAAAAAGCATCCATGGTACTAAATACCGCTTATAGTCAGCTTAGCAGCAGCGGACGGTATTTCAGTAACGAGACCTTATCGGACAATATGTACGAAGGCCGAGGCAACAGCAGTGAAAAGATGATCTCTTCCGGTCAGGCCGATGCTTCCAACTCAAGATTTTCCGACGAATGGAAGAATTCGTATGCAGGTATTAAAACCTGTAACGTATTTCTTGAAAATGTGGATAAAGTGCCCAACATGAATGAAACCCTGCGTAACCGCATGAAAGCGGAGGCTCGTTTCATCCGCGCATGGCTTTATCTGCAGCTTACCACCTGGTATGGAGATGTTCCTTTGTTTGATAAAGACATCTCCTTGTCGGAGTCTAAAACCATCGCCCGTAGTCCGAAGGCAGACGTACTGGCATTTATCTACAGCGAACTGGACGAGGTAACCGAAATTCTTCCAGTAAATACAGCTTATGCCGAAGCCGACCGTGGACGAATCACCAAAGGGGCAGCCATCGCTCTTAAGGCCAGAGCTTATTTATATCAGAACGATTGGGCAAACGTAGCCGCAACATGCGAAAAATTAATTGGTAATACGGCCAATGGAACTTACGCACTGTTCCCCTCCTACGCTGGTATCTTTAAGCCGGAGAATGAATACAACAGCGAAGTGATACTGGACTATCAGTATGTTCCTTCTCTGCGAGTTTGGGAGGAAATGTACGACATGGCGCCTCTGTCTGCCGGAGCCCGTATCAACGCCAAAGCTCCCACGCAGGAGTTGGTGGATGACTATCTTATGCTGAATGGTAAAGCGATACATGAATCGGGATCAAACTACGATGAAAACAATCCCTACAAGAACCGCGACCCACGTCTGGATGCAACCATCGTTTACCACGGTGCCAAGTGGACCAGACCGGACGGAACTGTTCAGACCATCTATATCAAACCGGGTTCTACCCCCAGCGACAATACCTATGGTAAAGTGGACGAATATATCGGTGCAGGATCGAACTCAACCTCAACCGGCTATTACTTGAAAAAGAACTACGATCCTACGTCGGAGATCGGTATGAAATCGGGTTTGAATCTCATCTTGATCCGTTATGCGGATGTACTGTTAATGTATGCCGAAGCAATGAATGAGCTTGGAAAGATGGATGAAGCTGTTTGGAATAAAACCATCCGTCCGCTTCGTCTTCGCGCCGGATTTACCGACGCTCCTGCCTTGAATTATCCAACGGAAGGAAACATACAAACCATTATCCGCCGCGAACGCAGAGTGGAACTGGCATTGGAAGGGTTGCGTATCTTTGATATCCGCCGTTGGAAGACTGCAGAAACGGTATTGAATACCTATCCTCATGGGGCACGTTTCGGCGAGGCAAGCATTGACAACGGCTATATCCGGTTGGAAAAACGTTCATTCAATCCGGAACGCGATTACTTATGGGCTGTTCCATTGTCTCAAAAGGACTTGAATCCTAACTTAGGACAAAATCCGGGTTATTGATTCGTATCGTGATACGTAAATGAAATAGTATTTGTATGAAATTGCATAAATCAAAAGCAGTTAATTTTCAAAAAGACAAAATTATGAAAACATTAGTAGTTAAATCGACCATATTTCTCTCTTTTCTTTTTGCATTGATGTCTTGTGTAAACGACGACACATTGGAACATCTAAAGGTGACAACCGTAAAAACGCTGTATGCTCCGGACAATAACAAGGCTGTTAAACTGGAAAGCTCTGCGTCTGCCAATATTTTGTTCGAATGGGAACAGGCCAAAGCAGAAGACGGTGGTCTGGTGATGTACGAAGTAGCATTCGACGTAGAGGGCGGCGACTTCTCTAAACCTATCTACAAACTTACATCAGACAACAATGGTACTTACAATTATGCCACTGTTACTCACAAAACATTGAATAAGATCGGTGCGCTGGCAGGATTGAACTCTTCGGAAACAGGTAATATCATCTGGACCGTATTTTCGTCCAAAGGGGTGAATGAGGTAAAAGCCGAAGAGGTAAGAACCATGACTATTACACGTCTGGCTGGTTTTGCAGAGGTTCCTACCGATGTATATGTTACCGGTGAAGGTTCTGAAGGCGGTGCTGATTTGTCGAAAGCCATTAAATTCAAGGCTGTTGCCAACGGAGAATTCGAAATTTACACCAAGCTTACTGCCGGAAAGAAATATCATTTTGCCGATGGTACCAATGCAGCTGCCAAGACCTATTTCGCTGATGGCGAGGTATTAAAAGAAAACGGAGAGAGCACAGTGGCTAAAACGGGTGTGTACCGTATCAATCTGGACTTCACTACCGGTGCGGTTGTTTATACCGAAATCAGCAAGATGGAAATCTTCTTCGCTCCTACAAACTCATACCTGTTTGAACTGCCTTATGTTGGTCAGGGTGTTTGGAAAGCAGCGAGTCAGCCTATTACATTCAAGCAAGAAGGATGGGGACGCGACGAACGTTATAAATTCCGTATGACTGTAAAAGAAGGTACTGAATTTGAATGGTTCGGAAGTGTTAACGGAGATAATTCTCGTCCTAACAACTCAACGCCCGAATCATTCTGGTACATGGTACCGGTTTCGGGTGATCAATGGAATAATTGCTTCAAGTTTGCCGGCGAAATTGACAACAGCCTGAGTGATGTCAGCGTTGTTTTCCAGGCAGACAACAGTTATACTCACATCATTAAAAAAGTAGGTGATCAATAACAGTAAACAAGCCGCCCGGAAAAACCATTCCGGGCGGACTTATCATCCTAAAAAGTATATACACATGAAAAATATTCTATTCTATTCATTATCCATCTTTTTGCTTTCCTCTTGTGGAAAAATAAATGATATACCCTTGAACGATCCAAACGATGTGGCTGTAAACTGGACTGCAGCAGCAGACAGCAGCAGTCAGTCTCTGGCCAATGGCTTCTGGAATTCGGGTGGTTCTTACTTCAACTACAATAACAGCGGCAATACAGACTTTCATTACTGGCCGCAGGCTCACGGACTCGATGTGCTGGTAGATGCTTATTCGCGCACGGGGAACGCTGTTTATAAGAACGAGATAGACCAATGGTTTACAGGTGTCAAAATTAAAAACGGCAATACCTTTTATAACAATTTCTACGATGATATGGAGTGGAACGCACTTGCCATGTTACGTGCTTACAATGCCACAAAAGATGAAAAATTCAAAACCGCTGCTTTAGATGTCTGGAGCAATATCCAGACCGGATGGAATTCTACCATGAATGGAGGAATCGCCTGGAAAAAAGATCAGCTTTATTACAAGAATACCCCCGCCAATGCTCCCGCCTGTATTTTAGCCGCCCGTTTATATAAACAGTTTAACGGTGCAAGCGACCTGGAATGGTCGAAGAAAATTTACGCATGGATGAAAGAACATTTATTTGAAGCTGGTACCGGATTTGTGTACGATGGTATAAACCGTGAAAACAACGGTGCAAAAGACAACTGGAAGTTTACCTACAACCAGGGAACATTCTTAGGTGCAGCCCTCGAATTATACAACATCACTGGCGAAAAGGTCTATTTGAATGATGCCATCAAGGCAGCCGACTATGCCCTTAACAGCAATGTAAACAGCAACGACCGTATTTTACAAAGTGAAGGCTCCGGAGACGGTGGTCTGTTTAAAGGAATCTTTGTCAGGTATTTTACACAGCTCATTCTTTGTCCCGGACTGGAAGACGGAACGCGTAACCGGTATGTACGATTTATGGAGCACAATGCAAAAACATTGTGGAATGAAGGTACGAACAAAACCGGTGTGTTGTTTGGTCCGTATTGGAAAACAAAACCCAATGCACAAACCGGACTTACAGAGCAACTAAGTGGCTGTATGCTGATGGAATCAATGGCACTTTTAAAAGAAAAATCAGTAATTAAATAGTTGTGTTAAATCTTTAGAACAGAGTGATTATGAAAGTTAAAGTACTTAGTCTTGCATTTCTTTGCCTACCCTTTTTGATAGGAGGTTGTGCTACACGGAAGACATCCGACAAAACCAGCGATCTTTCCGTAGCCGATTCGTTGCTTACCAACATCCTATCTCTTTACAATGTAGAAAAACACGGATTATTGTCGGAAACCTACCCCGTAAATCCAGACAACCAGGTTACTTATCTGGCCGAAGGAAGCGAACAAAAGAAAGGTCAGGAAGTCTCTTTTCTATGGCCCTATTCGGGTATGCTGTCAGGATGCGTTTCTCTTTATAAGACAACGGGAAATCAGAAGTATAAGGAAATACTTGAAAAACAGATTCTACCCGGACTGGAACAATATTGGGATAACATCCGCGAACCGTTCTGCTACCAGTCGTACCCCATGTTCAATGGTAAAAGCGACCGTTTTTACGACGATAACGATTGGATCGCCATTGATTTCTGCGATTACTACGAACTGACAAAAGAACCCGCCTATCTTGAAAAGGCAGAGGCCCTGCACAAGTATATCTACAGCGGATGGTCGGACGAACTGGGTGGAGGTATTTTCTGGTGTGAGCAACAGCGTGTTTCAAAAAACACCTGCTCCAACGCTCCGGCTACAGTGCTTTGCATGAAACTTTACAAACTCACGAATAAAGCCGAATACCTGGATTGGGCTAAAAAAACCTATGCGTGGACCAAGCAACATCTGTGCGATACAACCGATTATGTATATTGGGATAACATCGCTCTGGACGGCAAAGTGGCTACTCAGAAGTATACCTATAACAGCGGACAAATGATTCAGGCCGGTGTTCTTTTATACAAAGAAACCGGAGATGAAACTTATTTGCAGGATGCGCAACGTACGGCAAAGGGATCTTTCGAACATTTTACATCCAGACACCGGCTTTCGGATGGAAAAGAGGTCCTTTTCTACACAAGTTCACCGTGGTTTAACGTAATCATGTTCCGCGGACTTAAAGCTTTGTACGAAGTAGACGGTAACGCGCTTTATGTAAACACCATGGCAGAAAATGCCCGTTATGCGTGGGCAAATACCCGCGACGAGAACGGATTACTCGGTCACGACTGGTCCGGACAAAAAACTAAAAAATACAAATGGTTGCTGGATAACGCTTGTATGCTCGAACTATTCTCGGAAATGAGCGAACTTCCATCTGTAAAATTATAACTTTGCAGAGAATAACCATATTTTTCAATTCTAATAATAAGATAAGATGACTTCCAGAAGAAATTTCATCAAAGCCGGTGCTTTTTCGGTAGCCGGTTTGTTAGTAGGCCAACATTCCTTTGCTGTACCCGGTATGCCGGAAACAACACCTTATGTTTGCAAACGTCCGCTTCCGGGTGCCCGTAATTTTACATCCAAAGCAGTCGAAGAGGCCATTGCCGCCACAAAAAAGCAGATTAAAGATCCGAAATTGGCATGGATGTTTGAAAACTGTTTCCCTAACACGTTAGATACAACCTGCGAACATAAAATGGTAAACGGCAAACCCGATACGTTTGTTATCACCGGAGATATTCACGCCATGTGGCTGCGTGACTCTTCTGCACAGGTTTTCCCTTATATCACCTTCGCAAAAAAGGATAAGGCTTTGCAAACGATGCTGGCAGGGGTGATCTATCGTCAGACTAAATGTATTCTGATCGACCCGTATGCCAACGGCTTCAACGAAGGCCCCACCGGCAGCGAATGGGAAAGCGATAAGACCGATATGAAGAAAGAGTTGCACGAACGCAAATGGGAAATCGACTCTCTTTGTTATCCCATCAGACTTGCTTACAACTACTGGAAAAATACAAACGATACCAGTGTTTTCGATGCCGAATGGGAAAAAGCAATGGAAACCGTCTATAAAACATTTGTAGAGCAGCAACGCAAAGACAATCTGGGCCCCTATAAATTTACACGCGTAACCGACCGTCAGGGCGACACGCTCCTTAATTTCGGATACGGAAGTCCGGTTAAGCCGGTTGGATTGATCGTATCCTCTTTCCGTCCATCAGACGATGCCTCCCTGTTTGGCTTCCTGATTCCCTCCAATCTGTTTGCCGTTACTTCGCTAAGACAAGTAGCCGAGATTATGCGGAAGGTACGCAACAACGGTTCATTTGCCGGAAAATGCGAAGCCTTAGCCAACGAAGTAGAGGCAGCAGTAAAGAAATACGGTATCTGCGAGCATCCTGAATTCGGTAAAGTATATGCCTTTGAAGTAGACGGCTTCGGCAGCCGTGTATTCATGGACGATGCCAATGTTCCAAGCTTGCTGGCCCTCCCCTATCTGGGCTGCGTGGAATTAAACGACCCCATCTACCAGAACACACGGAAAATGGTTCTGAGCGATTCCAACCCCTATTTCTTTAAAGGAAAAGCAGGCGAAGGAATCGGTGGTCCGCATATTGGTTTCGACTATGTATGGCCGATGAGCATTGTGATGCGTGCCAACACATCCACCGATATGGCAGAGATCAGGAAGTGTGTTCAGATGCTACGCGATACAGATGGCGGCACAGGCTTTATGCACGAATCATTCCATAAAGACAACGCGGCCGACTTTACCCGTTCGTGGTTTGCCTGGGCGAATACGCTGTTTGGCGAACTGATCTACCGCCTGGTAAACGAAGGAAAACTGGATGCGATCAAAGTATCGTAAAACCGATATCCCGATTTAAAAGAATTCTCAATTTCTACATATAAAGAGAGCTAAGCTTAATTGTTTGGCTCTCTTTTTATATAACACTACCTATTTTACTAAATAAACAATCGTAAGATTATACAGATAAAGATATCTTGACAGAAATTTAGTGTGGGAAATACAGTAATAACCCGCTGAAATTAAATTATAAAAAGTAAAGGGGGCGGGTCAAAAGGCCCGCCCCCGATAGGTTAGTTTACATTATTAGGTATTAGATATGAATTACCACCCAGGATTCTGCACCAGACTGGGCGTTCTTTTAATCTCGTCATCCATAATAGGGAAAAGATAATGACGAGGCGCTACAAATACGCGATCTTCAATTTTGTAGCGTTCCATTCTGTATTTTTTACCATTGATCACAATCTTTCCATTCGCATCTTCAACAGGTCTCATCCCATGAATTGCGCGCTGACATTTTGGATATGGCCAATAATTAGCACCTTGCGCCATCCATTGAGTCTCCTTAGCCAGTTCGGTAGAGCTACTTGGTTCAAGATACAATCTTGAAGTCCAGATACGGTTGTTTTCATAAAACAACTCAACACGACGTTCCCGTTGAATATATTGATTCATTAACTCCTTGCTACCCAAAACGCTTGGAGGCATTGGGGCCATCCATGATCTGGCACGAACCTGGTTGATAAGATCATATATTTCCTGAGTAGGACCAGTTGTCTCATTCACCGCTTCTGCATAGATATAGATGAACTCAGGCAATCTCCAGATAGCAGGACCGTTGATAATAAATCCCTGATCACGGTTCCAACCTTCCTTAAAGAATTTACGCAGATAATAACCTGTTGTTGTAGCGTTACTTCCACCGATACGATTATTTCCTTCAGCCGTATTAATCTGTGAATTCTTGAAAACAGCCCCATGATACATTATATCACGATGGAATCTCGGGTCACGCTTTACACTTGCATACGGATTTGCATCATCGTATCCATCGGTGGTTGCTCTATCAGCATATACAGGATAACCATAACCGTCCGGACCGATATACTCATATTCGTCCACTTGTTCCTGAACAGGCATCTGACGAGAAGAACCTTGAGAAGTAGGTGGATAACAGTCACCCTGCCAACCTTCACTCTTGTCGCGTGTAACAAACCATACCCATTCACCCATAATTGAATTCATGTCGTAGTACATGTTCCAAAGGCGTTTGTAAACCTTCGATCCATTTTCATCTTTACCCCGGTCATTTTTAAACGTTTCGTTATCAGCATCCCCTGTATAGAGTGTATAACGGGCTGCTCCATCCACTTTAAAATCAAGGAGAGCTTTAGAAGCCACCTTTGCAGCCTCCCATCGTTTCTTATCATAGGTATATTCGGCTTTAAACTGGCGGGTATCATCCGGCATAGTACCACCGTTCCACATTGGGGTAGCAGCCATCCAGCGTACAATGGCCTTCAATCCAAGACAAGCACCTTTTTCTACACGGCCAAAATCTGTACTTAACCATCTGTCAGGAACACGGCTATAGGCAGAATCTGCATCAGCACAAATTTTCTCTACCAAAGCATGATAAGATTCCTTTTTAAAATCCATGCTTCCTTGCGGATCAATGGTATGATCAATGTAAGGAACTTCACCATACATTCTGATCAATAAGTAGTGGAAGTAGGCTCTAAAAAAATAAACTTCACCAATCCGTTTTTCTAAATCTCCTGGATTGAGAATATTATCAGGGGTATTGTACTTTCGCACACCTTCCAGGATAACGTTTGCCTTACGGATATTATCATATAAATCCCACCAATACTGTCCACAGCTACTTCTGTCGGGCATCCCCATAGACGACCAACCTCCGGCATTAAATACGTTTGTCAAACTTTTTTCTGCCGTTGATCCTTCACATTCATCCGTTACAGGAGCTGTTGAGAAGTGATTAAAGAATACCAGGGGACGATTGGCAAACTTAGCTCGCTCATATACTTTGGTTACCAATCCATCTACCTTATTATAACGTTCAAATACCTGCTGTTCATTCATTTTATCATCAGGCTTTTTGTCCAAAAAGTCATCGCTGCATGAATTCATCACCAGACATAGGATGAACCCAAGTAAAAAACTAATATTTTTCATACTATATTTCATATTGATTTATAGATTAATAAGTAATATCTATTCCAAAGTTAAATACCCGTTGGATTGGATACCAACTACCATTACCATCGCCAGTTTCAGGATCTACATCAACATCATCCAAGCCATCAAATGTTAGTAAATTGAGTCCCTGTATGTAAATACGCACATTTTGTAAACCTGCAATACGAATTGTACTTTTTGGCAAAGTATATCCTATTTCAACATTCTTTAAACGTACATATGACGCGTCGTATAAAAACAAACTGCTAGAAGCATTCTTATTATTGTCATTATTGGTTGAATGTAATGCTGGATATGTAGCAGTTTCTGCCGTTTCCGGCGTCCATCTGTTCAAGTGCATTTTTTTAACTTTACCATACTTGTCGCTATCAAACAACGGGAAATCGTAAACAGCTGGTCCGTTCAATAATACACTTGCGTTGGTAGCTCCCTGGAACAAGAAGCTCATATCAAGGCCTTTGTACTGGAATCCGATAGGAAGACCAAACATAATTTCGGGGGTACGAGGATTACCCATCGCTGTTTTGTCTCCTAAATCATTAATTTTTCCATCCTTATTTAAGTCCTTATACACAACATCTCCTGGAATCAGCGGCCCCCACTGCTGGAAACCAGTACCATTATTCATGGCATTCAATTTATCCGCCTCAGCCTGATCCCTAACAAAATGATCCACAACATAGACAAAATGCTCATCCACTCGCTTACCGGTTGCTGCACGATATGAATTTTCACGATAAATTTCATTCATAAAAACAATTTTGTTTCTTGCGAATGTAAAGTTCGGTTTCAGATAATAACGGAAGTCTTTCCCAATTTTACCGTTCCATCCAATTTCGAAGTCGATACCGTGGTTATCAACGATACCTGAATTGATATAAGGTGCATCTTTACCTACGATATCAGGAAAACCTAACTTATCTCCACCAGACAAGCTTGTAATAATGTCGTAACGATGTTCGTTAAAGAAATCGACAGAGAATGTTAGTTTTTCATTCAGGAATGCAGCATCAAGTCCAATATTCATTTTTCTTGATTTCTCCCATGTCAAACTTGGATTTGCAAGAGCTCCCTCCTGTACACCTCCTACGGCATCTATATCAAAGCCATTTTGACCAAATCGATACCCACCACTGTTTTCAAAGAACTGGAGGTATGTGAATCGTTGAGAGATTTTATCACTACCAACCAAACCATAAGAACCTCTGATCTTCAGATTATCCAACCACTTGTTAGTACCTTTCATAAATCCTTCACGAGAAATTACCCAACCAACAGAACCTGCAGGAAAAATACCATATCTATTACCAGGAGCAAAGTTCTCAGAACCGTTATAACCAATATTAAATTCAGCAAGGTACTTATTATCATACGCGTAGGTTGCTCTACCTGTTAAACCTTGATAACGATATTCAACATCATCGTTGTATGAACGAATTGACCTATTAAACAATGCCATTGCACTCACATCGTGTTTACCGAATGAGTTCAGGTAATCTAATTTAAGCTGATAATAGGTTCTTCCTTGAGAAGCATTTTGCGAAAAATCATTTTTGAGTGTCTGATCAACCTGATATTTATTCCCTGTTTTATATTCACCCTGGTAATGGCCTGGAGTCATGTAGATATCCATCCCATCTTTTGGCATAAAAGTCGCATATCCGGGATACTCTTTATAACCCTCTTTATAGGTTTCTACTATTCTCTTAATCCATCGACCTTCTTCCGCATCGTAAGAGAATACCCCTTCAATCTTCAAACCTTTTGTAATAAAGTCAAGCTTATGTCCTAAAGAAAAGGATCCATTCAAAAATGTTTTCTTTTCATTCAGATACCCTGTTCTTGATAATTCACCCAAAAGGTTCCATCTATGTTGCTGGTCACCATATAACATTGTGCCATTATTGTTTGCTAAATAAACTTCATTTAGAGGATTCCCATTATTCTCTACAATAATAGGCAGATATGACGGTTGAGTATTACATATTTCCACTACTCTGCTAGCTGTTGTTCCGGGAGCATTTCTGTCTGTGATCCGAGCGGCAAGGTCAATCTTCGCATAGAAATTCTTAGTAATATCGACGTCCACATTCGCTCTGAAATTATATCTCTTAAATACAGCCTGTGTACTATACATGGCAAGATCCGTATGTTTATAGTTTCCGGATTGATTGAAGTAATTGGCCATTACAAAATAGCGGGCCCTTTCAGATCCACCACGGATTGATAAACTGTAATCCTCCTGTGTTCCGGGTTTAAAAGCATAATCAAAATAATCCCAGTTATACCCCAGACCGTCCGAGTTATCACCTTTAGCTTTTCTAAAATTAGCTATGGCTTCATCCGTAAACAAATTTAATTTAGAAGGGTCTAACCCTTTGCTATCATTCAGGATTGCTTCGTTGTACAACGTAGCATAGTCGGCAGATCCCAAATATTCGGGGAATTTAACCGGACTGTTTGTACCTATGGATGCTTTAAAGTTTACGGTAGCACGCTCCTGAGCTTTACCTCTTTTGGTACTGATAATTATTACACCGTTAGCTCCGCGGATACCATAAGGTGCGGTAGCCGAAGCATCTTTTAGGATGGTAAAGGTTTCAATTTCTTCGGCAGACAGGTAACTCATGTCACGTTCTACCCCGTCAACGATCACGATGGGCGATTTATCTCCATACGTACCAAAACCGCGAATCTTAATATCCGCTCTATCCACACCCGGTTCACCACCGCTAAACTGGTTCACCATCAAACCCGGCATACGACCGGCCAAGGCATTATTCAAGTTGGCCGTTGGGCTTTGCTTCAAATCTTTGGTAGTAATGGTTGATACAGAACCGGTGATGGTAGCTTTTTTCTGGGTGGTATAACCCACTACAACAACTTCTTCCAGCGCTTTACTATCTTCAACCAACGTCACATTAATAACTTTCTTACCCTCTAATTTCACCTCTTTAGGCTGAAATCCAACATAAGAAAATATTAAAGTAGCATTGGCATAAGGAACTTCTACGGTAAATTTACCGTCCAGGTCGGTTATAGTTCCGGATTGAGCTCCTTTAACCATTACGTTTACCCCAACTAAGGGATCTCCCAGGTTATCTCTTACCTGACCGGTAATTTTACTATTTTGCTGTTCTACAGCCACAATAGGAGATTTTTTTTCTGCAGGGAGAAGTACCACCTGGTTTTCAGTAATCTTATAGGCACACTCTTTACCTGCGAGTAACAGATTCAGCGCTTCCTCAAGCGTGATTTTATCTGTATGAGCTGTTACTCTTTCTTTGTCATTCAAAACATTGTTCGAATAAATAATACTCACCCCATATTGCTTTCTCAATTGTTCGAAAGCTTCGTAAAGCGTCGCATTTGTTATAGACAGGGTTACTTGCGACTTCAACACATTGGCACTTATTGATAAAACACTTAATGACAGAAGGCCGATAGCAACGCATCTCCTCCATTTCCATCTACTCAGATCCAGGAAGGTCTGAGAAAAAGTCCAATGGCTTTTCATTCTATTAAAAAATAGATTCAGGTTGTTAGACATAATAAAAAGATTAAATTAATACTGGATTTAGAATTATTTATTAACAGTTAACTGATACATATTTGATCGATTCAAATGATTGTCGGGAACAAGAATTGACATTAATACATCCAAAGTCTCCTCCGGAGTATTTTTAAGATTTAAGTTTCCTGTTACCTGATATGTGAGATATTTCGGGTTTTTCAGATTAACATTGATATTGTATATTTTCTCTAATTTTCTTAATACAGACTCCATTCTCTCTTCTTTGAAGCGTAGGCGTCCATCTTTCCATGAAATATAGTCAGCCACATCTACTTTCCTTATCTGTTCAGTTCGGGTACTTTCAGAATATACATAGTATTGGTTGGGCTCAATTTCAATTTGTCTTTCATTGCCATTTAATGCAATACGTCCATTAACAAGCACTGTCTCGAACTTTTTGGATTCTTTATCCACGGACACATTAAATTGTGTACCTAAAACCTCGATGGTTTTATAAGCCGTTTTAACCTGAAATTTGATGTCTTTCGACTTACGGACATCAAAATAAGCTTCGCCGTCCAGGTAGACTTCACGAACAGATCCGCTAAATTCGGAAGGGTAAATTAATGTTGAACCCGCATTTAAAAAGACCAGGGTACCATCGGCTAAGATAAGTTTGGATCGTTTACCATATGGAATATGAAGCGTATTGAGCACTTTGGAATCTGTATCCTTTTCAATTTGAAGCGTATCATTAACAATGATAGCTGCTTTTTTCTGATAATCCACATCGGCTGTTTCGTCGGCTAGTTTCAGTTTCGTGTCTGAACCTTGCATCAACGTAATCTCTTTTCCGGAAGGAATATTTTTTAACAGAGCTTCGTAATCGTATTCGGGAGTGCGATTAAAATAGGGATAAACAAAAACAAACAGCAGAATAGCAGCTGCACACGATGCGATCGTTGCGATCGCCCCATACCAATTCCGGCGGATACGTGGGGCTTTAACCTGATGCATGATGGAGCGTACGCAGGCTTCATTTAGCTCTGTCGTTTTATCCATTTCGATAGCGGTCCAAAGAGATTGCAAACGAACAAACGCAGCCTTGTTTTCTTCGGACTGCTCAATCCATTGCAAAACCAATCTGGCCTCTTCACCTTCACATTTCCGTTCTAAAAATCGAATAAGTAACTTCTCTTCCATCTATACATTCTTTTTCTCTATACAGAAGAACAGTTTATTTGAGTTTTACCCTAGTGAAAAAATTAAAAAAATTCACTTTTTTTTAAATAATAAATCGAATAAGAAAAATCCAGATCCAGTATTCCTGGGGAAGTTCCTCTTTTAGAATCTGTAAAGCTTTGGAAATGTGATACTCTACTGTTTTCTGGGATATGTTTTTTGTTTCAGCGATTTGTTGATTTTTTAAACCATCGTAGCGGCTCAGCATAAAAATCTCCCGTGTTTTATCCGGTAATTTGCTTAAGGCCCTTTCAATGGCTTTATGAAGATCTTCCGATTCTACAATCTGCGAAGCCTCGTCTTGCAACACATACAGATTGGCCCGCTGATAAATTGTCTCGTCGTCTATCTCTTCAATATATAACTGACGGATGCGGGTCTGCTCCAATAAATTAAGGCACTTGTTTCGCAGCACCACCATCAGGTAAGTAATCAGATTTGTGTTATCTTTTAAGATTGCACGGTTGTTCCATAATACCAGGAAAGTATCCTGAACCAGCTCCTGCGATGTCTCATTATTTTGCGTATAAATCAAGGCAAATTTAAACATACGAGGCCAGTATTCGCGCACAATCTGCTCGAACACCTTTTCATTTCCATCCTGTAATTGCTTAATAATCAAATTCATTGAACACGATTCAAATTACAAATAGTTGATCTTAAAATTAAAGCAGAAAACTTACCACTACAATCTGAGGGACACACTCCCTTTACAACCATAGGAATGTTTATAATGCGGCAAAGATAAAGAATAAAACAAAAATTCACCTAACAAATGTGAATCTTATGCTAAATACCCATTTAAAAAGCGCATAGACCTTAGAGTGTTTTAGGTTCAAAGATTTACTATTATTATAATATTTATACCACAGAAAAGCACTAACTTTTGGGCAAAATAAACTATGGGTGCAAACAGTTCTTACAAAAGAAGACCGCATAGATATACTTGACCGTGAATGATAATATTAGAAAAAACATATAAATATGGAAATAAATCAGATAAGTGCCGAAGTCTCTGGACATAGACGTTGTGACGATTATGCCCCAAGGAACAAGTGAGGAATTTTGTGATGTGGACATACCGTTAGACGAGCTTGACACTACGCTTCATTGCCACTCATTATATTATTATGATGATGTGTTTCAAAAGGACGAGACATTTATATTTTCAGGAACTTATCCAAATCAACTTAGAAAGTGGAAATAATCATTCATCGCGGAGCAACTCAGATAGGTGGCTCTGTAACAGAATACAGGTACAACGGCTGGCGGCTGTTTGTTGATTTCGGAGAACAGTTGCCGGGTACTCCTGTCTACGTGCAGCTTGATATGGAAGGACTTACTAAAGGCGATCTTTCAAAGAGTGCCATGCTCATCACGCACTATCATGGCGACCATATTGGCAACATTCATCAGATTCCCATGGAGATTCCTGTATTTATGGGTAAATTGGGAATTGAGATTCAGAAGATAACATCCAATCATCTGAAAGAGGTTGACCGAAAGCAAGCGTGTTTACTTGAACGCCTTAACAAGGCAATTCCTTTTGAGGCAGGTACGGCTTTTGAATTTGGACCATTCGAGATAATGCCGATAGTTATAGACCACTCTGCATTTGATGCCTGCGCTTTCAAAATTAAGACCGATGATACAAGTGTATTTCATACCGGTGATTTTCGCACACACGGATTTCGTAGTGGAAAATTCCTTAAAGCGATTGATAAATACATAGGAAAGGTTGATTATGTGATTTGCGAAGGCACAAATGTAAAGCGTTCGGATGCTGCTTTACAGTCAGAACACGATTTACAGAAACAACTGGAGGCGGAGTTTTGGCAGTATAAATTCAACATCGTTTATTTGTCCTCAACAAATATCGACCGTTTATTCTCGCTATATCATGCCGCATTACGGATTGGAATTCCCTTCATTGTTGATTCGCATCAAAAACGGATAATGGATGCAGTGGTCAAGAGCGACCATATTTGGGCAAAGTCAAGTCTCTATAAATATGGGAAATGTAAGCCTATGGTCTTGAAATATGACAAGGATAATCCGGGGGAACATCTTATTAGTGAGAAATTCATTGCTTTCCTTAAACAAAAAGGATATGTATTGATAGCCAGAAGCAACCCGCGATTCGACCATCTCATTGACAAAATGCCGGGTGAGTCCAAACAATGTTACCTCTCTATGTGGAACGGATATGTAAGCAATCCGGCATCGCCATCCTATAACAAAGAGCTTGCGGCAGCACTGGGAAAGGGATATCTTTATCGCCATACCAGCGGTCATTGCGATATGAAAAACCTTCGTAAGCTCTTTGTACAGCTTTCCCCCAAAGCGATCATTCCTATTCATACCGATGCACCGGAGGCATTTGCCAAACTCTTCAACGACCAATGGCCGGTACGCCTTCTGCAAGACGGCGATTTGTTTATCTTACACTCTAAGAAACTTTTCTGATGAAAATACTTCACATATCGGATCCTCTCGGACGACATGCAGAACTGACTAATCTGCCCGAAGATGAAGATAGAAACTACTTCTTGATTGAGATTCCGTGTCGGGTGGGGTTTGACAAAAAGAATGGTCCTACAAATGGTCCTTTAAATGGTCCTTTAACAGAGAAGGAGTTATCTGTTCTTTTTGAGATTTCAATTTTGGTTGATTTAGTAATATCAACCGTTTTAAGTTGATAAAATTGTTTTCGGCATACGGATATGACATAAATTTCCATTTCTACACATATAACTAACCCGTTGGCGGAATTAAATTAGTGCATATTTAATTTGTCCAATGGGTTTGTTATTAATCTTGTTTATATATTGAAGGATTGTAAGTGCACTAATTTTCCCCGTAATTCTGGTAAACAATCCTTCTGTTTGTTTTGCGTAATTTCTGATTATCATAAATTGATCGCATAATTGTGCAAAAAGCGTTTCAACCCTTTTCCTTGCTTTAGCAAATGGACTAAATACAGGTTTCCAATCTTTTTGATTCGACCGATATGGAACTTCCAACTTGATATTAGCTTTTTCAAATAAATCAAGTTGTATGGCTGCTCCAATATATCCACGATCACCGATGATGGTGCAATTCTGAAAGTTACACTTTACGTCTTTCAAATAATGAATGTCGTGAACACTCGCCTTTGTCAGGTCAAAAGAGTGTATGACACCGCTCAACCCACAGAGAGAATGTAATTTATATCCGTAATAATGTTTACCCTGTGAAGCACAATAGCCATAATTGGGAGCTTTATCATAATTATTCTTTCCCATTTTACAACGTTTTGACCTTATGGGACGACAGACTTCAATTGGCATAGAATCAATACAGAAAATAGCTTCTCCACCATCAACTTTTGATGCAATTCTTTCACGCACCTGATTACATAAGCCGATAGTGAGCTTCCTGCGATCATTATATTGACGACGGGATATGAGAGAAGAAAAATCATCTTTGTATTCATTTAATTTAGAAAACAAAAAGCTTTCACTATCTATACCTATTGATTCGGCAGCAAGGCTTAAACTGATCACTTCTAAGTCAGAGAACTTCGGGACGACTCCTCTGCGAGGTATATTCCCTTTTTCGTTTACTAAATCACCAGAAAACATCTTGCATATATCAAGAAATTTAGCGAATATTGCATATAAGTTGTGCATAATTGAGCTGTATATTAATAGTTTGATCACCATTAAAATACTAATAATCAATGATATGCACAACTTATTTCCTGACATTTTTTAGTGAATTAATTCCGCCAACGGGTAATAAATATAATATCTTATAAAGTTGTGAAGATAGATTTCTGATTAAAGTTTTCTGTAAATGGTACTTCTTTTCTTGAAATATATTCGACTGGAGTTTTCCCCGTAAAATCTTTAAATTCTTTGAGGAAATGGTTGTAGTCATAGTAACCATTAGCTATTGCTACATTCAACAGATCATCTGGTTCAGCATGTAAGTTTAGATATGCTGAGATGAATCGTTGTAATTGTATGTATTCTTTAGGAGTAAGCCCCATATACTTGGAGAAATTCCGCTCCAGCCATTTGTAACTGGCCCCAATCTCTTTAATTACATTAGCTACGGAGATTTGTCCCTTAGTTTGATTGATTAGCTCAACAGCAGAATTTAATAAACCTATTCTGTCCTTTGTTGTAATTAGGCTCTTTATGTATAATTCGACTACAGTAATCTTGTTATCAATGGAATCTGTGGCAAATACTTGATTAAGTAACTCTCTATCAAAATTTATCTCCGTAAATGTTGCAATATTCCTGCATTTGAAAAAAGAAGGCTGTAAGTTGAACAGTTTATGAAAATATTCAGGTTTAAATCTTATAATCAGAATATAGTCTAAGTCTTCAAGATATCTCACATAGACTTTCTTCATTACACCTGCATCAATCCAACCCGATTTCACAATGTTTTCTTTACCATCAATATTAATGCGAGCCTTATTGTTTCTATCAGGAAATAGCATAATTGAAGGGGAGCCATCATTAAAAATCCAATGATCTGTTTTATTATCAATATCATAAAACAAATAGAAACCTTCGATATAGTCAATACATACCTCCGATGGAGATTTCCTGATCCAGTATTCTCCATTAGAAGATATTCTTTCCTGTTGAATAATTTCTTTTAAAAAGTTGATTGGCATAATGGGTACAAAGATATGCATAATGTTCAACGACAATGAGTTTACGATATGTCTAATTTATACTATGACCGGATTTTTCTTAGTTATAACTTTGCATTAAAAATGATATGATAGTACAGACAGATGAAGATTTGAATGGTATTCAAGAAATTAGTGACATTGTTGCCATCACATTGAAACAAATGAGAGAATATGCCAGAATAGGTATGACTACAAAAGAATTGGATAATTATGGAGCAGGAATACTTAAAAGTTATGGAGCTAAATCAGCTCCATTTGTAACATATAAGTTCCCGGGATGGACTTGCATAAGTATTAATAATGAAATGGCACACGGTATTTCTTCCTCAAGAATCTGTATATAAGGATAAGTAAGATTGTCAATGCTTATATCAATAAATACTTTTCTTACAATTTAAAATTTACCTTAAGTCTAGGTTATGAACACACTACAATATTAGAAGACAATAAAGACTATTCAATAAACATTAAACATTGTCGATTTTCTATTATTCTCTATGTCAATCCCTATTGTATTTTGATGAGAATTGGAATAGTTTTAAGGAAAAATAGATCAGTAGTTTAACTCTGAATCATTATTTCTTTGCATTTAGAAAAATGATTTGCAGATGTATATAAATGCTATCGGATATTACAGAAGAGAAGATTGCTTGAAAAACAATATCAAGCACGAAATGCAGACTCGGGAAGAAGACATCCGATCTTACCACAATGCGATAATCCATTCGTTGCCACACCTTCCATATGATCTGACAGCAATAGATCTGATCATATTCATGTCGGATACAGGAGCCGATGAGATCCTCTGTTTTATAAAAAAAGAGTTTAAATCATTGAATATAAATATATTAACAGCACTTTCAGACTCCACCATAATCAATTCTATTGAATTGATTAATTCATATTTTTTATCGAAGTTGTCAAACAAAGCATTACTGATTTACGTAGCAGAAGAGGTTGTCACTTGTTTCTTCTCGAATGAAAAGGTTGCAGCGAAAGAAGGTCGGGTGATCAGTATTTCTCATGCCCCTATCGAGCACAAACGATCAAGATTTTTATACATGAGTTATGCCAATTCGATGTTGGAAATGAATGGATACTTTCTTTCCGATTTATCTTACTTAATATTTAATGATTCGACGGATAAAGTAATCAGAAATGCCATTAATTCTTTAAATATTCCGGAAGATAAGGTTTTAGTAAATACAGATAAACCAATAAGTAAACCCATTGACTCATTTTTAGCTTTAGCCCAAAACTATAAAAACTTTAAAACAAATGATCTTATTTATATCCTCGTTTTCAGGGAGCGTATCCTCATGGGTTCGTTCCTGTTGGAAATAGAATAAACATTATATTTTGAAATATGCATAGAATAAAAAATATGAAAAGATTATCACTATTTATTGTTACCACACTATTCTTCAATACATTTATTATGGCACAAGATAATATACTAACGCTGGATGAATGTATTAGGATAGGAATAGAGAATAACTTGTTGCTTAAAAGCCAATCGGAAGAAATCCGAAAAGCCGGCTACGAACACTCCGCAAGCCGGACCAAATTATTACCTGTAATCAACGGCTTTGGAAATTTTACAAATAATGTAGATGTAGGTACCAGTGTTACTGATGGATCCCGGATGGGAACCATGTTAGGGATAGATATGCCCTATATGACAACACAAGGCTTGAGATACAATACCTCGGTAGGGGCACAACTCTCAATGCCTTTATATAACCAAACCCTCTATACCAGTATCTCTATAGCTGAAAAGATGAAAGAACTGACACACTATTCATACGAAAAGGCGAAAGAAGATATTACCATCGAAATATGCAAAATATATTATTTGGCACAAACAACTGTTGAGCAAATCCGGCTGACGGATGAAAATATAGATCGCCTGAAAGCATTGGCCGATATAACCCGTGCCTTCTTTGACAACGGTATGGCGATGGATGTGGATCTGAAACGTGTTAATATCAATATAGAGAACCTAACCGTACAGCGCGAAAATGCAAAAGCAATGTACCAACAGCAACTGAATTTACTGAAATATATATTGGATCTGCCTTTAGAGTCTGATTTTGGACTCGTATATGTCAGTGCTGACGAAATGACTGTGCCTGAATTGTCCGGTTTATCGAAAGATCTGAACGAGTTTAAAATACTCTACTCACAAAAAAATATAGTCGAAAAACAAAAGAAAGCTATTAATCAGGGCTACATTCCCACATTATCATTAGTGGGGCAGTTATCCTATACGAACTATACCGATCATTTTGATAATTATTTCCATTCCAATAGCTCTAACAGCCTGAATAAATGGTACAATTCTTTTTATTGGGGCGTATCTCTCAATATCCCGATTTTTGACGGATTCAGCAAACGGATGAATCGAAAAAAAGCAAATTCGGACTATATAAAAATAAGATTTCAGATTGAAGATACGGAGAAAAAAATGCAAACACAATATGATAATACAATTAATGACTGGCTGAATAATTATAGGAATTACACCAAACAAAAAGACAATTATTCGTTGGCCGGGGATGTATATAAAGTTACAGCCGACAGATATAAAGAAGGAATAGTATCGATGACTGAACTATTGCAGGATGAGATGAGGCTGACCGATGCGCAGAATAACTTTATCAATGCACATTATAGTTGTAGGATTACCGAGTTGCAGCTGTTGAAGTTGACAGGCAAGCTGGACGAGCTTTCAATCAAATAAATTCCGTTTAATATAAAAAAAAATCATATGTCAGAATCAAGCAATCATAAAAAAGAATTGAGGAAATTAAGGATATTACGTACCACCCGTTGGTTTCTGAGTGCAATAGGATTAGTTATTATAGCCGTGGGAATCTATTTTGCAATTGATTTATTTCTCAATTTTAAAAGTAATGAGGTAACAAATGATGCTCAGGTAGAGCAATATGTTTCTCCCATCAATGTAAAAGTTCCCGGATATATCCATAAAATTTATTTTACCGAACATCAGTTTGTAAAAAAAGGAGATACGCTGCTTGTCATAGACGATCGCGAATACCAAATAAGGCTAAAAGAAGCCGAAGCATCTTTGCAAGATGCAATGGCAGGTTCACAAGTTATAGATGCCAGTGTAAATACATCGAAAAGTAATATTATTGTTTTCGATTCTAACATCGAAGAAACGGAAGCAAGGTTGAGAAAATTAGAAACCGATTATACGAGGTATCAGAATCTATTGTCTCGGAATGCAACTACACCGATACAAGTAGAACAAATAAAAACAGATTTAGATGCTACAACTGCCCGTTTGAATGCACTCAAACAACAGAAAAGGACAGCAGAATCGTCGTCCGACGAAGTGCAGAAACGCAGAGGAAACTCAGAGGCTTCCATTCTGCGCGCTTCGGCGGCATTGGACATGGCTAAGCTCAACCTGTCATATACCGTTATAACTGCTCCCTGTGACGGATTTTTAGGACGCAGGGCATTGAAGGAAGGACAATTAGTCAATGCAGGACAAAACATGACATACATCATTCCCAATACCCAAAAGTGGATAGTGGCAAACTTTAAAGAAACACAAGTTAAGAATCTGTATATAGGACAAGAGGTGATTATTATGATTGATGCATTTGACAAGAAAGAGTTCAAAGGAAAAGTTACAGAAATATCCAATGCCACCGGAGCAAAATATTCGCTGGTGCCGGCTGATAATTCAACGGGTAATTTCGTAAAAATACAACAGCGGATTCCGATACGTATCGAATTTGAGAATCTGTCGTCCGAAGATAATATGAAGTTAGCCGCCGGAATGATGGCCGTAGTAAATGCAAAAGTGAAAAAATGAAAAGATCGAATTTCCCTTTTCATAGCTGGGTTCCTAAACCGCTGGGCATATTTATTTATATTCTCATGTTTGTCCCCGCTTTATTTATCAGTGGAGCTTACACAAGTAATGTAGGCGAAATGGTAGGCAGCCTGGGCATCATGACCGAACATATACAGTATGCCAATTTTGCCACAGCCGTGGGGATGGTTGTTTTTACGCCGTTCACAATTCTGTTTCTGGAAATAAGGCGCTCCAAAATGACTTATCTGTTGGGACTGACGGTTTTGGTTATAATAAGTTATATCTGTGCCCAAACAACTTCGATACCAATGCTTATGATATGTAGTTTTTTTACAGGATTCATCCGTATAATACTTATATTCAATACATTGTTCGGTCTGCTGGGCTATATAGCGGGAAGAGACATCGTACCATTACTGAAACCTTCGACAGAGCAGAGACCTGAAGAAATGGAAGAGAAATTCGAAAAAATAAAGGCGATGGCATTGCCTTTTTTATACTTGTTCTTTTTGACGGTAGGCCAGCTCGGCTCATTTGTTACTGCATGGTTAGCCTTTAGCTTTCAGTGGCAGTATGTGTACTATTTCATGATTGCAATAGCTCTTATTTGCCTCTTACTGGTAGAAGTCACCATGGTCTATCAGAAAAGAATAAAGCCCATACGCCTGACTCTGATTAAATTTGGAGATACCGTATGTGCCTCATTGTTATTATTATCATTTAGTTTCATTTTTATATATGGTAAAACACTGGATTGGTTCGATAGTCCGCTGATAAATTACTCTTTAATTATATTGTTTATATCTACCGGTGTATTTCTCATTTTAGAAATATATAGCAAGCGACCTTATTTAGACTTAAAGATATTCTCTTTCCGGAATGTCGTCATAGCATTGTCAGTGTTTATTATGCTCATGGTATTGAATTCCAGCTCGATGCTAGTGAGCACATTTGTCGGTATATCAATGAAAATCGATAATTGGCAAAATGCAGTATTAAGCAATTACAGTTTGGTGGGGTATGTGATTGGAGCCATAATTGCTTTTTTGATGGCAAAGTGGAATATGCACTTCAAATACATCTTTAGCATAGGTTTCCTGTGTATAACAATCGCTGCGGCATACATGTATTTTCAGGTACAAAGTATGGGATTATACGAAAATATGATTTTCCCTGTTATCATTCGTTCAGCAGGTATGCTTATTCTTTATGCTATGGCGGGTATATGGGGGATGCGCAAATTAAATATGGCGTACCTCACTACCTGGATATTTGTAATGCTGGCCTTTCGTTCGGTTATAGGACCGGTCTTAGGCACATCTTTATACACAAATACACTGAATGAAAAGCAGTTGTATTATGTCAGCCGATTGTCGCAAAATGTAGATATGCTTAATCCTGAAATTGCAGGAACGTTTACGCAAACCCAAATGGGCAGTATGCAACAAGGCAAAAGTGTAGAAGATGCTCAGATAATGGCGACACAATCGGTAAAAGGGCGGATACAGATCCAAGCCACTTTGGCGGCATTGAAAGAGATATCGGGTTGGACTATTTACGGTGGAGTTGCCTGTATCGTTGTCGTTCTTCTGATACCTTATTCACATCATAGGCAGGATAAGAAAAAGAAGAAGACAGAAATTAACTGATACGGTATTCTTTAGGTGTCATACCTGTATGTTTCTTGAAATATTTGGCAAAGAAAGACGGATTGGTGAAATTAAGTGTATCTGAGATTTGTAATATCGTTAAATCCGAATTCTTCAGTTGTGCTTTCGCATCTAAGATTACCGCTTCATTTATCAGATCCAGAGCAGACTTTCCTCTAACTTCTTTTATTGCAACACTTAGGTATTTGGCTGATATACATAATTTATCGGCATAGAAGGAGATTATTCTTTCTTCTCTGTAGTTCTTCAAGAGACATTGTATAAATTGATGGTATATCGTTTCCTTTCGGTTTCGTATTCCTTTGTCGTCACCGTGTTTACTGCTTTTTTTTAGTTTGATTTCCCATATCCGTAATAGTCCGTAAATGAGAGTTGACATCAGGCCTTGGATGACTTCTGTTGCAGGATTAGATTGCTGTCTTTCATATATCCTCTGAAATATCTTACAATAATCCAAGAATAAATCTCGGTCTGCTTTCGATTCGATATTTAATACGGGATTATCCATAATAGTAGATAAATGAGGCATTATCGACTGGATCAGGCCTATATTATTAATATATCCCGGTATCATGACCAGATAGTATGCATCGAATTCATCACTATAATTATTCATCTGAATGATGCTATTCGGGAAAACGGTGACTATCGATTCTTCAGTAATTGTGTAATTCTCCAAATTAATAGACATATCACATCTTCCTTTAAGGATAATCATAAATAGTCCGGCGTTTAATCTGGCGGGGTATTTATATTTCTCTATTTGCTCTTTATTCAGATTGGAATAAAAAGAAAACTCTTTGGGTAATACCACAGAGCGTATATTCTGAATTTTCATTATTAGAAATTTGAATTAATCATCAAAGATATATTTTCTTCTCATAATAATTTACATCAATTATGTAAAGAACCTTTGCATATACAAAATATATCCAGCAAAGAATAGAAACATCTAAATCAAAAATCGGAAATTAACTGCAAAATCAATAATAAGTAAAAGACAAAATTTAATGTCGTATTTTAAAATTATAACTAACAGAGCTATATTTGGATGGACCATAAATAGTTCTGCAGACTTAAAAATTAAAATATTTATATTTCCGCCTTTATATTATTTTTTTTTAATAAGTAGGAGCCTACTCCCGATAAGCTGTCCGGTTATAGCCAATCCTATAAAAAGCGGAATTGCTATTTTAGGTGTATCTAACCAAATTCGCAAAGGTATAATTAATGGTATGGAGGCGTGTATCATAACCCACCACATGATTGTCATTTTTTTGAATCGTGCCCGATACTTTCCAAGGATTATATTGATACTCAATGCTGAGACAGCAACAATTAATATATTCACTTTGATTTATTTTTGTAAACCCGTTGGCGGAATTAAATTAGTGCATATTTAATTTGTCCAATGGGTTTGTTATTAATCTTGTTTATATATTGAAGGATTGTAAGTGCACTAATTTTCCCCGTAATTCTGGTAAACAATCCTTCTGTTTGTTTTGCGTAATTTCTGATTATCATAAATTGATCGCATAATTGTGCAAAAAGCGTTTCAACCCTTTTCCTTGCTTTAGCAAATGGACTAAATACAGGTTTCCAATCTTTTTGATTCGACCGATATGGAACTTCCAACTTGATATTAGCTTTTTCAAATAAATCAAGTTGTATGGCTGCTCCAATATATCCACGATCACCGATGATGGTGCAATTCTGAAAGTTACACTTTACGTCTTTCAAATAATGAATGTCGTGAACACTCGCCTTTGTCAGGTCAAAAGAGTGTATGACACCGCTCAACCCACAGAGAGAATGTAATTTATATCCGTAATAATGTTTACCCTGTGAAGCACAATAGCCATAATTGGGAGCTTTATCATAATTATTCTTTCCCATTTTACAACGTTTTGACCTTATGGGACGACAGACTTCAATTGGCATAGAATCAATACAGAAAATAGCTTCTCCACCATCAACTTTTGATGCAATTCTTTCACGCACCTGATTACATAAGCCGATAGTGAGCTTCCTGCGATCATTATATTGACGACGGGATATGAGAGAAGAAAAATCATCTTTGTATTCATTTAATTTAGAAAACAAAAAGCTTTCACTATCTATACCTATTGATTCGGCAGCAAGGCTTAAACTGATCACTTCTAAGTCAGAGAACTTCGGGACGACTCCTCTGCGAGGTATATTCCCTTTTTCGTTTACTAAATCACCAGAAAACATCTTGCATATATCAAGAAATTTAGCGAATATTGCATATAAGTTGTGCATAATTGAGCTGTATATTAATAGTTTGATCACCATTAAAATACTAATAATCAATGATATGCACAACTTATTTCCTGACATTTTTTAGTGAATTAATTCCGCCAACGGGTATAACTAATATTTATATACAATAACCTTTGAATATTGAATAAATAACATTCAAACAAACTAAAATTGAAAAAAGTCCCACTCTCACGAGCCGGACTCTTCTTAAACTCTCCTTTATCTCTTAATATGTCAAAAAAACTAATTAAAAACACTAGAAATACCCATTGCAAATATAAGAGTTATTTTTCCTTTCGCAACTAATTATACAATGTTTCATAGCAGACTGTTTAATTTGGATAATCCATTTATTAAACTATTTGCGCGTTGCGCGAACATTTTTATATACGTAAATCCCCAGCCTGCTATGTTGGATTCTAAACCAGCAACTTATACAGGTAACTGGTTCCGGCAACTGCTATCAAACACCAGCCAAGCAGGTTGGCGGCTCCGTATTGCTCTGAGACACCGGGGTATCCGGTGGTGGCTTCTGACTGAGGGTTACAATTACACCCAGTGCAGCCAGGGCAATCTCCTTTTCTTCCATTACAAGTGCCAGGAGGATAAGGATCTTCAGGAACGTGAGGGTAGATTTTTTGCTGTTTCCTTTTCCGAAAAAAGCAGCTTGCCACTACCAAAATAAATTCAATGATCTGTTTTACTTGTTTCATCTTTCTGTTTGTTTTAAGGGGTTTGTATTGAGAATCGTTTGTTTAATGCTTAGGGAAGCACCATCCTGGAGACGGATCTATTTCCAAAACAGAACCTCTATTGATATTTGTATACTACCTAAATAGCAATGTATACCATCCGGTTCCTTTTTCAATAGGGTGTACCAATAATAAGTTAAGACTCTTGCGCTTACTCCGGAAACTGCAGCGCTATCAACCGGCTCATGGTGGCGGATAGCTTTACCAGCAGCATCTTGTAGTTTTGGCGGTTGTCGCCGTTTACCTCGCTGATGTAGCGGCTGTAGGCTATCTCCTGGGCATAGGCAGCAGGAACGTTGCTTACGTTGCAGGCAGAGGCATAGGATGAGCGCAGCAGGCGGGCCATATCCAGTATGCCGCTTCTGGCATCGGGGTAGCTCCGGTAGGTAAGTCCCTTTTCGCAAAGCTGCACTTTGGTGCCCGGCCAGAACTCGGACGGTTTGCCGAAGCCCGTCAAGCCACCGAAGTTAAAGTGCTCCTTACACAGCACCGACTCGCCCCATCCCGTTTCGATGGCGATCTGGGCCAGCAACACCACCGGGTTAATGCCATATTTTATTCCCGCCTCCTTTACCTGGGGGTAATAACTCTGTACAAATATTTCTTTCAACATATTGATATCTTGTTTGTTTCTAAATCTTGTAATTCAAAATTGAGATTTGTGCATACAAAATTGCACCCCCGGAACCTGCATCCGGGGGTGCAATGAAGAATTAATACACGTGCTCTTTGTCGCACTGCTCCGTTACGGTAACCGTAACCGTGGGCAATTTCTCGAACTTGGCGTTGTTGGTCACTTCGCGCAACAGGATACCCGGCTTGAAGATAATACGCGGTTTTTTGAACATCGAAGTGTTGAACTCCTCTTCCGTTGAAGCTCCTACAGAGCCGGCTACCATGCGAAAATTTCCAAAATTGCCCATGCTCACAACCGTTCCAGCCTGCAGCCTCTCAGTAAGAATATAGATCAGCCCTTCCAGCACCAGCATCACGTCGCCGCGTGATGCGGTACTGTGTGCAGCGATTGCGTCGCACAATTTGTTCAGGTCCATTTTCGAAGTGGTACGAGTGGATCCGTATACCAGTTTACTACCTACAGGAGCGTCTTTCTCCATGTTTCTGCGCTTGATTAAAGAATAAGATAATGCCATACTTGTTTTGTTTTTTAAGGGTTTATAAAACTTGTTTTCGTTACGTAACAATGCAAATGTACGACCAGCACATCCCCGTTTGGCGCGGTTTGTCCGCCAACGTCCCGATAGGGCGCGATAACGCGCGATGTTTCCCGATAGCTTACAAACAGCTTCACGAAAACCTCCCGAACAAGTAAAAATCATGACACTTACAAGTTATTTTTATGCGAAAAATGTTTGGTTATATGGAAAGATAGGAGTATATTTGATTATTATTTAATTATTGAATTTAATTCACTTTAAATCTGATTTTTACTATGAAAAGTAAGCTTTTTAATCAAAACTATATAACTTCAAATACATCAATATACAGATGAAAGACCAATCCCTACCCATCCATCCCTACGGGTGGAACGAGCTGGCGCAATTATATTCGCCCGCTTTGAGCAGTTCGGCACAGAATAAACAGCTGCTCCGGTGGATACAGAACCACCCCCAACTACGTGACGAACTGGCCCGCGAAGGCTGGGTGAAGGGAACCCGAAGGCTCACTTCCATGCAGGTACGAATCATTGTAGCCTATCTGGGAGAACCATGAGCCTGCCCCCGAAAAGGGGGCCTCCGGCAATTCCCTGTTATCCTCAAAACAAAGCGGTAACAGCGTAAAATCTCAGGTGTGAACAACCAATTTTTCAGGTACTTTTTGAGTAAAATGTCATAACATTTTAAACAAAAAGAGTATACATTTTTGTCAAAATGTACCTGCAAATTTTGTCCTTAACAGAACCGTTTTCACACCGAAGTTCCGACCTGTTTCGCCTCATTTAAAGTTAAGTTATAACTCTAAAAGACACAACAACGCTACCAATGGGCAGCTATTTTAAAACCATGTATAACACTCACAATAAATCACTTGCAAAATTCATATAAGCAAGTAAGAGTTGTCAGTTACATGTTAATCTTTGAAATTTACAAACCATGATTATTGAAATTGATTTTCTCAACGATCAAAAAAAATATGTTGAGCAAATTTGCGGTACTAAGAACATTACGTTCAAACGTTTTTACGATGTAGTTTCCACCTTCGAAGACGAGATGGATATAGTCTGTTCGATTACCAACCTGGTAAGCAACGAAGAAGTAAGAAATTCACGCAGATGGAAAACCTTTTGCCGGCTGTTTGACGAAACCTACAAAGAGCGAATCCGGCTATTTTGGATACTTAAACATACCGAAACCGAGAGTATGATTATTAAACCGGAATGCAAAAAGATGCTTATCCTGTTCATTGCCTCGTTATGGAAATTAAAACTATTCAACAACGGTTCGGTTGATCAGTTAATCCATACCTGCAACGAATACTTTGACCTTCGGATCGACAAAGAAAAGATCAAACAAGAATTCTACAAATTAGATGTTTCTATGGCTGAAATGGTTGTTCAAGCGATGAATTCGGTGATTGAAAAAAACAAATTTAAGCTAAAACTCGACGAATAGTATGTTAAGAAACATGTTTTAGCGATATTATCAGTTAATTCAACAACGGATTTTTGCCTGAAAAACGACTTTTTTAGGCCTCTTAAAGACTGATAACTTGGAGATTAAACAGTCACTAAAGGGTCAAAAATCCGTTGTCATTTCAGCTTTTGTTTATGCCGAAATGCAATTTTAACTTTGCAGCTGTGATTATTTACAAGCCAAAATTTGTTGAATCACACAACGAAATGCGAAACAAATCTCCTCCGCTTTTGGATGCGATTTAACCAAAGCCCGGCCGGATGGCAAAACAAATCCGGAAAGACAATAGCGATTGTCTGAAGCATTTATCAGTAATGGAAAGTCTTTGAATTCCGGTTTTTTTTAAAAGAGTATTTGAATATGCATAATATATTTAAGAAGAAGGGGACATTCTTGGGGACATTTTTCCGCTGAAACCCGCTTCAATCCAAGAAAACATGGGGACATCCTTGGGGACAATTAATTAAAAAAACAAATGATTAACAAAAATCGATACGATGAAAAAGTTTTACACTATGGAAAATTTTCTGAAAAGCGGGTACTACAACATACCCCGTGTGATTGTGGATAACGAGCAGAGCAGCTGCGAAAAAACAGCACTCAGAGCAAGGATCCTCAGTTACTTCTACCAAAAAGTCTATTTTGCAAAGGGAGAAGTAACGTTCAACGGAAGGAGATATGTTTGTTTCAGAGGCGAATTTATAGCCAGACAAGTAGAACTGGCCGAATATTTCAATCTGGATCGCAAGCAATGGAACCGCATCATGACCGATTTCCAAAGTGAAAGCATACTGAAAATCGAACGCGTAAGGGGCGGATCCCGCTTCTCCATAGTGGGGTACGACTGCATTGTGGGTAAGAAAAGTGCCCAGTACAAGCAGGCAAACGGAGGTGATAAAGCAGCAGAAGAGGCAGCTCCTAAAGCCAAGAAGGCGAAACTGGGAGTCTCGGTAGAGAACTACTACCCCGAGCATCATGTAAAGGGTTGCTACATTCCAAAGCTGGAAATTGATTTAAGTAAAATACCTGAATTTCAGGACAAAAACACGGATAAGTAATTGCGAAAAAAACCATCTTCCGATGGATACTCTGCAGGTTGAATATCGGAAGGTAAATGTAAATAAAACAAAAACAGGAAAAAACGAAAGGCAGGGAGGCGCGACCAGGCAATTTGTTACTACTGAAACAAAACAGAATTATTATGAAAACAGAAAATATTGGATTCAAAAACGAACTCAGTTTCGTTTGTGCTCTCCTTACCGGAGCAGCCGAAAGCAGTCAGGTTTACCCACGCGTTACAGAAGAAATGCTTACAAGCCGCGAACTGGCTTTGATCTACAAAGGAATTATCGAGCTTTTCAACAAAGGGAAAGCCATGGACTACACCCTGTTGGAGCACGAGATGCGTGCCCTGGACCACGAGCTATATGCCGAGATGAACGGACTAAATTACGTGGGGGACGGACTTCTTTCTGTAGTGGACGATGTTCACGTTACCACCTATGCCGACCTGATTGTGGAAGAGTACCAACGTAACAGTCTGCGTCTGCTGGCTATGGAGATATCCGGCAAGTGCGGCAGCAGGGACATTCCGGTAGAGCAAATCCTACAGTTGGCAAACAGTAAGCTGGAAGAGATTGCCGGCATGGGTGTAAACAGCACCAGTACCCGACAGATCAGTGAAATCGGTCAGGAGGTGGTTGCCCGCCACACCCGATTGTTGGAGAATGGCGGTACTTCGGTAGGTTATTCCACCGGCCTTAAAGGAATGGACGATATTATGGGCGGCTTTATGAGGGGCGAGGTTACCATTGCTTCGGCGCTTACCTCCCACGGCAAAACGGCTATTTCTCTTTTCATGGCCGTTCAGATTGCTCTTAAAAAAATACCGGTTTATATCATCTCATTGGAGATGAGCATGGAACAGTTATACGGTCGTATCCTGATGTCCATGTCGGACATTTCGCCGGAGAACCTGCGTATGCACGGACTCACCGAAACAGAGATTGCCGTGGCCAAAAGCCTGAACGAAGATACGCTGCGGAAACTTCCCATCTACATCGATTACATTGCAGCAGCACGCCCCGAAGATATCCGCGCCAAAGTAAAGCTGGCACGCAAGCGCAAGCAATGTGACTTCCTGATTCTGGACTATATCAACCAGTTGGATACAGGCCATGCTCAAGGCGAGAACCTGGCTACATCACTGGGCCACGCCATGAAGCGCATCAAGGATCTGGCAGTAGAGGAAAACATCCCAGCCTTAGTTTTGGCACAGATGAACCGCGAGATTGAGAAGCGGAACGACAACTATAAGCACAAGCTGAGCGACCTGCGCGACTCCGGGGTGCTGGAGCAGGCGGCGGATGTGGTATTCTTTATCAACCGCCCCGAGCTGCAGGGCAATGGCAAAGGCGAAGATGGCGAATCCATGGTGGGTATCGGCACCATCAACATCCTGAAGAACCGTAACGGTGCCACCGGTACAACGAAGTTTCGCTATAATAACCACATGACCCGCATCTCCGACTATTAAGCATCATGAACGACAACAGCAAAGAAGAGATAGCGAAGCTGAAGGAGGCCCTGAACATCGAAGATGTGATAGGTACCTACGTTGAACTGGAGTACAAATTAGGAGGTAAGTGTTTAGGATTATGCCCTTTTCACGACGACTCCACCCCCTCCATGCACGTACACACCGGAAAGCAGATCTTTAAATGTTTTGCCTGCAACGAAGGCGGTGATGTGATCGCCTTTATCAGCAAAATAAAATCGTGCACCTTTGCCGAGGCTGTTAATCTGTTGCGCCAGGAATGGTGCAACGGATCAACCCCTCCGCCACAACACATCGAGCGAAGGGAAAAGGCCAGGGCACAGAAGCCCGCCGCTACACCGGCGCAGCTTGCCGCCATGGAAGCCGACAACGTGAAGTTCATGCGGTCGATGTATGGACATCATCCTGCCCTGGCCCGTATACATGAGGTAAAGTTGGACGACCACAGCTGGATGGATGGCAATAAATACCACCCCGATTGCGACGGCATTACCCAAGCCTATGTAGATTTTGAGGTAAGTCAGGCAAAAAGTACGGTGCCCGGCGCGTTCAAAGCCATGAGGGGACGGATTGTATTCCCCATCCGCGACGAAAACAACCGGCTGGTTGCCTTTGCAGGACGAACCACCCAAACCATCACGGACGAAAACAGGAGTTACACCCCTAAATACGTAAACAGCCAAACAAGCGACCTGTACAACAAAAGCCGCACTCTGTACGGTTTGCATCTGGCTGGGGAACCCATACGGACAGAGACCTTTGTCTTCCTGACCGAAGGATACAAAGATACGTTGGCCATGGTGGCAGCAGGCTTTAAGAACACCGTTGCCCAGTGCGGCGCCGCCTTTACCGACGATCATGCCGAACTGCTGAAGCGTTACACCAAACGCGTAGCCGTATTGATGGATGCCGACGACCGCGGACGCGAGATAGCAGCCGCAGCCATTGCCGTACTCCATCGCCACGGCATGCAAACCAGCGAGTTACTCCTCCCCCCCGGCGAAGATCCCGATTCCCTCTTCCGCCGCATAGGAAAACAAGCCTTCCGCACCATCGTTGCAGAATCCCAACTTACCGGACACCTGCAAGCACTTAAGGAAAGCACCGGAATGGATCTGGCAAGTTTTGCAACCTCTAATCAGTCGAGTACAATTGGAGGTTCATTAGGTACAGAAGGAACCGGAAACCAAGAAGTAATCCGGATGAACAGTGAGGAAACGACCGATTTGAGTTTATTGCAAAGCGATCGCCCCCGGCTGATGGCCCGGGAGCAGGAACTGCAACACCAAATGCGAAAACTGGGAAGCAAACGTTTCCTTTTCGGTCAGGGACCAGAGCGAATGCAGATCAACACCGAGTTGATGAAGCTCCGCTCCCAACTCTCCGAAGTAAGCAAACAACTAAACAGACCCGTAGTCTGGTATAAATAAAAAAGGCACCGGTCGGGTAAAATCTAACAATATCAGAAATTACAACACCCCGGCCGGTTGCCTTTGTATTAATAGAGTTTGGCTCAGCCTTAAAAGTTATTTTTGTATTTAACAGTAGATTCTGCAACCTGATTAATATATTCTTTATCTGTTTCCATCACATACAATTTACTACCCAGCTCAGTCTCATAAAAGAGTGAATCGGAAGAGTTGTCTGTCCATTCTTCGCATTGCTTGAGAACCACCTCCATTGCATTTTCGGACTCTTCAGGTGGATACTTATATTTTTTCAATAATCGTTTTACAAGTCTTCGCATACCAGCTCTGGCTCCTTCCTTTTTTTGCCAGTCGATTGTTCGGTTTTTACGTAGCATATCCGTAAGTTCCTTTGTCATCTCAACTAAAATATCATGAGAATAAAAATCCATAACAGCTCTTGGCTTAGTCAACGCGTCGTAAAAAGCTTTTTCTTCTGCATTGAGACCCAATTTATTTCGTTCCGACTCGGACTCCGAAATCTCTTTCGCTAATTTGAGCAGCTCCTGTATAACCTCTTCATTGGTAAGCATCCCTTTCAGGTAGTTGGATAAAGCCTGATTCAATAAATCAGAAAACTTTTCCGATTGAACAAGATTGGTTTTTTTGTACATCGAAACCCGTTCGGCCAATAGTTTTTTAAGTAATTCTATGGCTATGTTTTTCTCTTTCATCTTAGAGATTTCCTCCAGAAATGCGGTATCGAATAAAGAGAACTCTGCTTTTACATCCGAAAACAGGTTGATAATACCTTGACTTCTCACACTCTGTTTCAGCAACTCGCCAATACGTTCGTTAATCTCTTTTTTCGATACTTTGCCCTTTCCAGTCATTCGGGAAAGCAATGTACGAACCGTTTCAAAGAAAGCAGCTTCAAATCTATATTTCTCATCCAATAAACTACGACACAGCGTAATCGCATCATGTAATAGTTTTGCTTCTTTCAAAAATGATACCTTTTGGGCTTCTTTATCAGGTGCAATAATAAAGTTTACACCACCTTTTATAAGTTGCGCCCTGTCGTAATCACTTCCTTTCTGGAAAAGACTATAATCATAACCATGAAAGATATCACGGCAAATTTCGAGCTTCTCTTTAAACTTGATAAACGCGGTATCCTTTATATCTTGATTTCCATAATTCTCTCTATCCCGTCTGGTATAATCGCGCATAGCATCCTTCAATGCTTTAGCTATACCGATATAATCCACAACAAGACCACCAGATTTATCTTGAAAAATTCTATTTACGCGAGCAATAGCTTGCATAAGATTATGCCCCTTCATGGGTTTAAAAACATACATTGTGGCAAGAGAAGGCACATCAAAACCTGTTAACCACATATCAACCACGATTGCAATTTTCAGAGGATCGTCATTGTTTTTAAATTTCTTTGCCAGCTCCTTTTTATAAAACTTATTGCCAATAATAGCATTCCATTCTTCAGGATCTTTATTCCCTCCGGTCATTACAACCTTTACTTTTTCCGTCCAATCAGGTCTGATTTCTAATATTTTATAATATATATCAATTGCTATAGCCCTTGAATAAGCCACAATCATAGCTTTACCTGTTAATTCATACTGACGATTTTCTTCGTAATGCCTGATAATATCCCTACAAAGAGAATCTATGGTTTCGGGTGCTCCCAGGATAGCTTCTATGTGTGATAATTCACGCTTACTTTTTTCAATCTGCTCTTTCTCTGCACCTTCATCAGCCAAAAGATCATATTCCTCATCTATTATTTTTAAAGTTTGATCATCCAGGTTGAGATTAATTACTCTAGACTCGTAATAGACTGGGCAGGTTGCACCATCCTCCACAGCTTGAGTCATGTCGTAAACATCAATATAATTACCAAATACCTCCTGAGTATCTCTGTCTCTCGTTGAAATGGGAGTTCCTGTAAATCCTATATACGAAGCGTTGGGAAGCGAATCGTGAATAATACGGGCAGTTCCAATGGATACTTTACCTGTTTGCGGATCGATTTTTTCTTCGAAACCATATTGCCCCCGATGCGCTTCGTCCGTTATTACAATGATATTTTTTCTTTCAGATAAAGGTTCGCTGGACTCTTCAAACTTCTGCATCGTAGTAAAAATAATACCATTAGCCTCACGTCCTAAAAGCAACTTCTTAAGATGTTCTCTATTCTTTGCCCGAATGGGTGTTTGACGTAAGAATTGCCTACATGTAGAAAATTGAGTATAAAGCTGATCATCCAAATCATTTCTATCTGTAATAACAACTATGGTAGGTTGCGAAAAGGTAGTTTGAAGTAAATGAGCGTAAAAGACCATAGAAAGAGATTTCCCACTACCTTGTGTATGCCAGAACACACCGATTTTACCATCAGACTCGACCGCTATCTTCGTCCTTTCAATAGCTTTATTTACAGCAAAATATTGATGATAACCCGATAGAATCTTGAATGATTCATTCTTATCATCTTTCGAAAAACAAATGAAGTTCTTTATTATATCAAGAAAACGGTCTTTCTTAAAAATACCCTCAAAGAAGGTATCGTAATCGGCGTATTCGGTACTTTCGTAGCTCCCATCTTTAGTTTTCCACTCCATATAGCGATCTTCTTTGCTTGTTATAGTTCCCGCCTTGGAACAGCTCATGTCGCTCATTACACAAAATGCGTTATACACGAACAAAGAGGGTATTTCGTGCATATAATTTTTTAATTGCCTGTAAGCTTCGGAGACATCTGTGTTTTCACGGGATGGCGATTTAAGTTCGGCAATAACCAAAGGAAGTCCATTTACAAAAACAATTATATCCGCACGTTTTTCCGACTTTTCCACATGCACCCATTGATTCATCACCTGGAATGTGTTTTTGTGGATCTTGTCAAAATCTACTAAATAAATAATGTCATGACGCTGCTCTTTCCCGTCATAATACGACACCTCTATACCATGCTGCAGATAATCCGTAAAATGCTCGTTACGTTTGGCCAAGCTGCCTGTATCTATGTCTTTTAGTTTTGTAACAGCTTCGTAAATAGCAATTTGTGGTTTTTCTGGATTTACATCATAAAGACTCTGAAACAATTGTTCCTCGTAAAAAGGCACATAATAATCTCGCTCAATATAGGGAGCATACAAATGCTTATATCCCAATTGTTGGAATAATTGAATAAGCGCTTGTTCGTAATTGTTTTCTGTAAATGACATGGTATTTTATTTTTCGACTTTTGTTTCCAAATAATTCAAATATTCTTCTCTGTAAGCCTCATAATCTTGCTGATACATTGCTTCAGAGGCAGACAGTGTTAAGAATCCAATTACAAGAGGATTTGCATCGTCAAAATATTCATTGAATTGGTCACAATCTTCATAATGAATCCGACTGTCTTTTTTCGGATTATTATGAGTCATGTAATAGTGTAAAATAAAACCACCAATTACATCTGTGATTTTGTAAATGAATAGAGACATTGTAGAGTCAACGGAAATGTTCTTTATATCCTGGCTATGGGATGCAAATCCAGAATTATTCCTTATTTCTGCAATGACCTGAGCAACCGAAGCAATTCTTCTTGCCAATTCACAAAGTTTTTCCTTGTGGTTATACGAATTAATTACTAAAACTTCAATGGTTTGTCTTACAAGCTCTTGAAATTTAATATCATCTTTATATATGTAGGCCTTATTTGTCAGAATAGTCTTACATATTCCCTCAATCAAACTTTTACAAGTTTCAATACACAATGCAGGATTCATTTCAATATTGTTAACTATTGTATCTGCGTGTGTATTAAACGTGTCAAAACTCGGCATTTTAGAAATATGTTCTCTTATCCAAAACATTCAATTAAAGATTAAATTATCATTTATCCGGCGATTGAGTTCGATTTTATCGTCTATGGATTTTAATATTGATACTATCTTTTTCTGTCTTTGAATTTTCTTGTAAAATTTTACTTTTATTGGATGGATATGATTGCGATTTAATGTTGGTACTGCACTACCACCACCAAATGAAGAAAGAGGTAATGTTCTAAGTAAATAATATAAATATTCAGGGTCATTACCCTTAAAATCATCTACATACAAAACTGTATTATGAGCCCAACATTTATTATAAATATACGGAGTGCCTATATTACCACTTCTCCCAATTGTAATACATGGATAAATTGATGTTTCTTTATTATGATATCCTATTATGCCGTTTGAACCTGCAACTGGGATATTTCCCTTTTGCACTTTAGACTTAGGTAAATCATGACCACGTCTAAAATTCAAAATATCGCCGAGACTTTTTTCTACTACATCGCCCATTTTAATTCTTATTATTTTCGTGGTATATTTCTTTTTAACTTTTTTGTTTCAACTTTTAGTGCGTCTTCTCTAAAAAGGCTTTCAATAATATCCAACACCTTATTTACTTCCTCCAATTCAGCAATATAGCCTCTATGAGCGGCTGCATTTCCATATTCCAAGGCAACCGATAAAAAATCTTTTTGGACTTGAGTTATGAAATTCTGTTCAAGAAGTTTTTCCAATTTATTTTTAAAAGTTCCTACATCTCCTATTTTCTCCACAATATATAAATCCAAAAGTGTTCTTGCTCCTATTAATGGTAAAGTAATGTTACCACAATTTAGGGAAGTATATACTTCTCTAAATAAGCCAATATAATTTATTTTAAGATTTACAATCCATTTAGGAATATCTCGAACTTGATTATTGGGATATGTAAGGATAATTTCGTCTTCTATGCGCGGATCTTTGCGCTCATAAACATTTAGATTAATTTTCTTACAGCCACAACACTCTGTAATTTCGTATATATTAGCAACTATTGTAAAAAAACTATTAAGTTTATTCCCATTTTTATCGTACCCAATTATCTCAGGAGAGTCTAAGACACCTTTATTAAATATTACTTTTTGTTGAGTTTTGCATTTGCAATTATAACAGTATATACTTTTTATTTTCTCTTCCATAAATGAGAATTTAGCAGTTTAAATCGTTAATTTTTATCTCTCCGGACATCAGCTTGGGGAGGATAGAATCTCGTAAATTAGTTAATACAACTGTTTCTGTTTCCTTTGTAGATATTGTTTTCTTTAAAGTAGTATCTTTTACTTGAAATTTGCACCAAATATCAAATGGGGGAACTAGTATTAACTTATTATCTAATCCTCCCTTATCTAATGCTTGTCCCTCTCTTGCCGCAGTTCCAATCAAATCATTAAAATAACTTATTTTTGATTCCATATAATATTTTAAGTATAGTGGATTTATAACGTTATCATCTATACTATAAATATTGTATGCAGAACTCACACCTCCTATTTCGTCAAGCATAATTCCCCAATTCAATATTTCACGACTCATTCCAAAAACCAAATTGAATTTTCTTAGAACTTTATTTTTTGATGTACTACTACTTAATTGTTTCTTATATTTTCCAGAGCGTGGGATAATTCCATTATTAGTAACAGAGTATTCAGGCAATGATCCTGCAAGAACTTTTTCAGTAAAAGGTGTTATGAATGAACTTAAAGTAACAACTCTCCATCCCTCAGGTATCATCCCAAGCTCGGAATCTACGAATTTACCATCTTTGAATGGATCAAAGTCAACGAACCAAGACTTGAATAAAGCCTGTGCCTGCTGCTCTAAATTATCATTTATCCGGCGATTGAGTTCGATTTTGTTATCGAGAGAAGATAGAATTTCAGATATCCTTAGTTGAATTTCATAAGATGGATATGAAACAAGAACTTCTTTAAGCTCAGATTGTTTGATACCTGTAACCGTTGTTCCTGTTTCCCTAGCACATAACCTTGAATGACCTATGTTGGATAAAAAATAGTATTTTAGATATTTATTATCTAAAATACCATTTTTTCCTCTAAGACAAACTGTCCTCTGTGCCAATGCTATCTTTCTATCATCAAGTTGGGCAACTTCACCTAGTGGAGCTTCAGTTGTCAAAACTACATCGCCTTCTTTTGGAAGACCTCGAACCATCCAACTATCATAATTATCTTCTGCTATATATTCCGTAGGAGTCTCAATTCTACCATTTTTAATAATTTTAGCAGTAATAAGAGGGACTCCTGATTCCGTTTTAACAGGTGTCTTTCCTCTATAATCGATTAATTGGTCCAGTAAATCGATTAATTTATCTTCTTTCCACTCTTCCATAAATGAGAATTTAGCAGTTTAAATCGTTAATTTTTATCTCTCCAGACATCAGTTTAGGTAAAAGAGAATCACGTAAAAAAGATAATTCCTTGTTTTCTTGTCTTAAATAATGTATTTTATCTAAGATTGGATTCACTATTTTGCAGAGCTCGGTGATTACATCTACATTAATGGCCAATTTGAGATTTAATGAATCTTCTAAGTGAAAACGTTGATGACTTCCAGTAGCACCATTAACGAGACTCATAATAGAATTATAAAACCCATCGCTAGATATTACTGAGTAAACAAATGAATATTTACCAGGATCCTTAGCTTGATATGGTATAAACTCTGTTGAGCAGACAGAATTTAGATCTACTTTATGCGTAAACCAAATACGCTTAATTCTCGGATTCAATTTAGAAAATAGAGTAGTATAGTCATTCAATATAAACTTATTGCTCTTGATGTCAGTTCCTAGCTGTATTTCAGGAGTAAGACCATTATCAAATGCAGGCAAACTGTAATGAACAAAAGTTTTGCTTAAGTTCTTTTGGGGATTAATGCTATCTTTTTCAATGACTACTATATCTCTTAGAGTTGCAACATTCCATCCCTCAGGTATCATCCCAAGCTCAGAATCTACGAAATTACCATCTTTGAACGGCTCAAAGTCAACAAACCAGGACTTGAATAAAGCCTGTGCCTGCTGCTCTAAATTATCATTTCTCACTTTCTTTAAGGAAAAATGAATAGTGTGTTTATATGTTGAGTTACAAACAATCATAATCAGTAGATGTATTTACGATGCGATAATTTCACATTAGTTTGATTAACCATGGCATAGTGCATCGTGGTGTCTATTTTCACATGCCCTAATAATAGTTGAACTTGTTCTACGGGCATTCCTTTATCAATTGCCATTGTAGCCAGAGTACGACGGAATTTATGTGGATGTAATCGGTTGATTTTAAGTTTTCTACCAATATTACGAAGACGCATCTCCACTCCTGATATCTGTAAGCGAGCATGAGGTTTAGCTAATGAAACAAACAAGGCAGGATTTCTATCTTTGCGAGATTTAAGATATTGTTGTAAATGTATTTTCGTTCGCGCATTGAAATAAACCATTCGCTCTTTATTTCCTTTACCGAAAACAACACACTCGCGTTCTTGAAAATTAATGTCGCTTCTGTTTAATTTTACAAGTTCTCCAACACGTATTCCTGTAGAAGATAGCAGATCGATGATTGCCAAATCACGGATTTGGGTACAGCTATCCCGAAGCATTTCTAACGATTCATCACTTAATACTTCCTTAATTTGTGTCCCTGTCTTAACCTTATGAATTCGCCTGACTGGACTTTTCAGGATATAATCCTCTTCTTCCAACCATGCAAAGAATGAAGAAAAGATACGACGTATATTATCTATTGTTACTTTGCTGGATTTCCGTTTACTCTGAAATACAGCCAAATAAGCCCGAATATCCTCTGTAGTATAATCGGCTACATTTTTAGGCATCCCGTTAAATAAATGACGAATAGTTGAGTCGTAATATTTTATCGTTTTTAGAGAACATCCTTCAACCTGTTTCGCTGATAAGAAAATTTCGAGCAATCTGGAATTTGAAGCAAAATCTTCATGCACAGTTTCTCCATCAACAACAACTTCATATTTACTAAGTATTTGTAATAATGAAGTGCTGAGTTGTGCAGTTTGTTCAAATGTTAAAACTCCAGACATAGCATTCTCAATTTCGTTAATCAGTTTTTCTTTCATATTTCTTTAATTTTAAAATAAGTATATAAAATTGAAGAAATTATGAATCTCTTATTATATAGTAAACCCAATGCTCTTCAATTGTTTTCTAATTTCATCTTCCAGCTCGTGAGATTTTTCAAAGAGTCCCGATAATTCACTGGTAAGTCGATCCATCTTTATCTCGAATGGTTCTCCGTCATCTTCTACATCTGCAATACCAACATAACGACCCGGGGTAAGGATATAATCCTGCTTAGCAACTTCGCTTAATGGAACAACTGCGCAGAATCCCTTTTCATCTTCCAATGTTCCTTCATTAAATGAAGTGAATGTATCAGCAATTTTTTGAATATCTCCTATTTCTCCGTTCTCCATATCGTCTGAGTCGGTAAGCTCACGAAGTTTACGGGTAATCATCGTCCCCATATTACGAGCATCAACAAAAAGGATTTTTCCTTTTTGTTTTTTCTGACGATTTATAAACCATAATGAAACCGGAATTCCTGTTGTATAAAATAACTGAGGTGGTAGAGCTACAATACCTTCTATTAGGTCTGCTTTAATAATATTTTCTCTTATTGTTCCTTCGCCTCCGGTCTGGGAGGATAACGAACCGTTTGCTAATACCATTCCCATTTTACCTCTGGGAGACAAATGGTGAATCATATGCTGCATCCATGCGAAGTTAGCATTACCAGCAGGCGGTATTCCAAACTTCCAGCGTACATCTTCCTGAAGTTTATCAGCCCCCCAATCACTAAGATTAAATGGAGGATTGGCCAAAATAAAGTCGGCTTTTAAGGTAGGATGTTGATCATCGAAAAATGTATCGGCATTAAATTTTCCCAAATCTGCTTCTATTCCATGAATCGCTAGATTCATATGAGCCATTTTCCATGTTGTTGGATTGCTGTCTTGACCGAAGACAGAGATATCATTAATATTTCCCTGGTGATTTTCTATAAATTTCACCGACTGAACAAACATACCTCCAGATCCACATGCAGGGTCGTATACACGACCACTAAATGGTTTTATCACTTCTATCAATGTCTTTACAATACAAGCTGGTGTATAAAACTCTCCTGCCAGTTTACCTTCTGCTTCGGCAAATTTTGATAAACAATATTCATAGGTACGGCCCAAAATATCTTTATTACCATGCTCATGCATTTGAACATTGGAAAATAAATCCACCACATTACCTAATCTTCTTTTATCCAATTCCGGACGAGCAAAGTTTTTAGGGAGTATTCCTTTCAGGCGATTATTTTCTTTTTCAATTAAACGCATGGCGTCGTCTATAACCATACCAATTTCTGCAGTGTGTGCTGCTTCAGAAATTACACTCCAGCGGGCTTCTTGCGGTACAAAGAAAATATTCTCCGAAGTATATTCATCTTTATCTTCTTGAAAGCCATCTCCTTCGTCAATCAATTCCTGATATCTCGCTTCAAACCGGTCTGAAATATATTTCAAAAATATTAGTCCAAGTACAACAGATTTATATTCTGAAGCATCCAAATTACCTCTCAACAAGTCTGCTGCTTTCCAAATTTCTTTCTCGAACCCAATCTCTACGGTATTATTTTTGGCCATAATTATTTGACTATAATCTATTTATTTTTTCTATTGATATTTACATGCTCAAACAGTCTTAGCAGATTTCTAAACACTTATTCAATGATTAAATTAGGATAGAACTCTATTAAATCATTCATTAGATTTATTACTTGACTGTATTATAAATAGCAAATATAGAAAGAATACTGGATAATTATAATAAAATAATAATTTATATATCAAATCTTTCTGAAAACTGCTTTAGAATAAATTAGCTTTATTATTCCGTTTTGGAATAGATGTTTTTTTAATAATCAATAATCTATTAAATATTATTGTCTATTTTTGTAAAGAATCAATGCATTGTTTATGGTAATGAAATACTGAAACACTAAAATAAAAAACTATTATACTAAAACTACAATAAAAACAGATTGCGATGTCACGATTAAGCGACTTATACAAAGCAATGGAAACGTTGCGTAAGGAAGGGCTTTCATTAAACGAAGACCTTGAAAAACAAGTGAATGAATTGGAAGAGAATATTATCAAAAAAGAGATTCTTCCAATTGTAACAGAAACTATAGCTCCGGCACTTAAGCAGGTACAGCGAGAATTGGTACTGGTAGTCGACTATGTACCTGGTTCGCCAATTAGCGTGCACTTGTCTCGTAAACGCAACTTTGCAGCTGAATTTGCTGATGCGAAAGAGATTCTTCCTGATCCGCAGGTTGTTCACAAGGAGATTGGAAAGACTGGTCCGAAAGGCGAGATCGCTCCCGCTACACGATTAAGAATCACCTTTGCCGATGGCAGTGTTATTCAAGAAAAGAATGCAGCTGAAACATTCCGTAAATTTGTTATGGAGGTTGGCCCGGACCGTGTCCGTTCGTTAGGTATGAAGCAGAATAAAGTTCCTTTGATATCCAATACACTTGATGAAAAATACAAAAGAACGCAGAAGTCCGTTGGTAACGGTTGGTACTTAATAACCAATAGCAATACACTAACAAAGAAACGAGATATTGAGCGAATAGCTTCAAAGTTTGGTATAAAAGTAAAAGTTGAAGTTATTTAGATTCAAGCAGTTTTTGTCTGTCCATGGGTACCGGACCGAGTTGCATTCCCATAAGTTTTAACACCTGGTTTACCTTATCCATCTTCAGTGTTTCTTTTCCCTGTTCCAGTTCGCGCAAAAATCGGATACCTACACCGGCTTTCTGTGCAAACTCTTCACGTGATAAACCCAGCGATTTCCGCTTTGCTTTCACAAATTCGTTTAATGGAAGATTATTCATATTCAATACCTTTTCGGGTACAAATATAAGATTATTATTCAATAATAGACCCTTTCGGGTGTTATTTCGTGATTATACGGAGAATAACACCCGAAAGGGTATCTTATTATTGCTTTATTTCACAATAGAGCCGGCTACAATGTTGGCTATCAACGAGCGGAGGCGTACTACGCTGCCTTTGTCGGCGGGGTGGACTGCGTTGGTTAGCAGGATCACGGCCGTGTCGGTGTAGGGGTCTATTATAAAGGAGGTGCCTGTATAGCCGGTATGGCCGTAGGTGTAGGAGCTGAACAGATCGCCGGTATTGGAGGCATAGGGTGAGAAAATGTCCCAGCCCAGGGTGCGGCCCAGTGAGCTTACTTCGCGGGGTACGGTGCGCATGGCGCAGACGGTCTGGGGTCCCAGGATGCGCTTCTTGTGGTATTCGCCGCCGTTAAGCAGTGCAGCTGCCAGGATGGCAAGGTCGTCGGCAGTGGAGAATACGCCGGCATTGCCGGAGATGCCTCCGTTCATGATGCGTGCCAGCGGGTCGTGTACGTCGCCTTTCAACACGGATCCGTCCGGTTGCTTTTCGGTGGCTGCGCAGCGGTCGCGTAATTGGCCGGTGGGGAGGTAGTCGGTGCTGTTCATCTCAAGAACGTCGAAGATGTGCTTTTTGGCAAAGGCTCGCAGGTTGGTTCCCGATGCGGTTTCGATGATCCGTTGCAGCGTGATGTAATTGAGGCAGCTGTATTGAAAGGCTGTTTTGGGAGCAAAGTCTCGTCTGCAGCCGGCTATGTATTCGATGAGTCCGGCCGGGTTGGGTGCTCCGTAGGTTGCTTTCAATTCGGTTACGCTGGCATAGGGTGGCAGTCCCGAGGTGTGGGTGAGCAGGTCCACCACTTTGATGTTCACGGTGTTGCCTTTGGCATCGGTCCAGGGTTTGAAGCCGGGGATGTACAGACTTACGTTGTCTTGCAGGCGGATCTTGCCCTGCTCGATCAGCACCAGGGTGCTGATGGCCGTGGAGACCGATTTACTTACGGATGCGAGGTCGAATACGGTACTTTCTTCCATCTGAAGCGTATCGGGGTAGACCTGCCGGTTTCCGTAGGCTTTGATGTAGGCCATCTTTCCATGCCGGACCACCGCCAGCACGGCTCCCGGGATTTCGTGTTTATCGATGGCCTGGTGTATCACCTGGTCGGCATAGATAAATTTAGCAGGGTCCATCCCTACTTTGTCGGGACGGGTACGCTGCAAAGGTTGTGCCTGCAATTGTAATGCAAGCACAACCAATCCTAATCCAATGAAGTACTTCTTCATATCTCCTGTATTGTTGGTGTTTATTTGGTACCGGCTTCCAGCAGTCCTACGGTGCCGTCGGAGCTTGTAAACAGGCAACGGTTCTTGCTTAGGGGTACAACGGTACTGATAAGGGAGTTGCCTACTTTATATTTCCAGAGCAGCTTGCCCGATTTTGCCTCTACGGCAAACAGGAGTCCGCTTCGTGTACTGCCAAAAACAACGCCCTCTTTTTCCACAGGCATGGAGGGGGCATGTTCGTACCCGAAACCTACGTTGCAGGCCCACAGCTGCTTTACCTCCGGTCCGGTTGCATAGCACACCAGACTGTCTTGCATGGTTTTGCTGTAGAGCTGTTTCGAGTTGGCCGACAGACCGATGGTTTCGCGTACGACCGACTGCTTGGTACGCCAGACGGTCTTTCCGCTCTGCAGGTCGATGGCACTCATCACCCGGTCGGGGGCGGTTACATACACATTGCCTGCCGCTGCCACGGGCCATACGGCGGCCGGTGAGAAATGCATACGGGTAAGGCCGGCATCCCACGACCAGAGTTTACGGCCGGTTGCCTTTTCGAGGGCATACAGGTTGTTGTCCCATGCTCCGAATATCACTTTGTCGCCATACACCAGCGGTTTGGTCTCGATGTATCCTTTCACGCCGGTGAATTCCCATTGAAGCCGACCGGTTTTTACGTCTATCGCATAGAAGGATCCGCTGCTTCCGCCTACATAGGCTATCCCTTTCCGGATAGTCACCGCCCCAAGCACTGCCTTGGGTGTTTCCATCTTCCAGCGTAATTGTCCGCTTTTGGCGTCTACTCCGTAGATGGATGCATCGGCAGAACCGAATACCACCACGCCGTTGCCGGCATCGGGGGTGCCTACGATACGTGCGTTACTTTTGAATGTCCACTTCAGCTTACCCTCCTTCAGGGTGTAGCACGAGAGATCGCCTAAATCGTCGCCCACATACACGGAGTTGTTGTATACCACGGGGGATGAGTAGATGCCTTTTCCGGTGGCGGCCGACCAACCCATTTTTACCTGGGGATAGCTTTTATTTACAGAGAAATCGGGACGTTTATACAAAGACACACCCGCCCACCGTTTGGGTTCGCCGCCGATGGTCTGTTCAGATACAACGATGGAATCGTTGGTTACCTGGTAGATGGAATAGCCACCTGCGTCCGCTTTCGCCCGCAGGGTGGAACGGTTGAGCAGTCCCGGTATCCCGTCGTAGAACAGCTGTCGGTTGCTATGGTAATGACCTCCCAGTACAACTTTGATATTGAACGGACGCACGGCATCGGTCACCTCGTACCAATTGTCCACGTCGCCATCCTGCAGGGGATAATGGGATACCAGTATCACCGGCTTCTCTGCTCCTGCCTTGGTAAGCTCCTGTTTGAGCCATGAGATATCCTGCGGGGCCACATGGCCGTCGGCCATACGCATCACCGGACCCGAATTAAATCCCAGGAACAGGTATCCGTTGTGTTCGAATCGAAAGCGATCGGCCCCGAATACCTTGTTGAAATCGGTACAGCCGGACTCGCTCCACTTGGTTTCGTGGTTGCCGGATGTTATGTAGTAGGGAACCTTCAGCTTGTCGAGGAGGGACTTTGCCTTTTGCAACGAGGCCAGGTCTCCCTCTTCGGTGATATCGCCGGAAACAAGTACGAAGTCGATTCCGGATGTAGCATTCACCTGATCCACGGCACGCTGCAGGTCCTCCACAGCGGGAGTGGAATGGGTGATGTGCAGATCGGTGAACAACGCAAAACGAAAATCCTTTGCCTGAACAAATAAGATGCTCAGGCATAGAATCAAAATATAGGGTATACGTCTCATGAGGTTCATCCTTTATTATTTTCGCGATAGGCATCCACCGCATTCTTTACCGAACCATACATAAGGAGCAGGCGTTGGGACTGGTCGTACTCCAGATTAAGTTCTTCCATCACCATGCGTGTACCCCGGTCCACCAACTTCTGGTTGCTCAGCTGCATGTTCACCATGCGGTTGCCCTTTACCCGGCCCAGCTTGATCATGGTGGTGGTGGTGATCATGTTCAGGATCATCTTCTGTCCCGTTCCGGATTTCATGCGGGAACTGCCTGTAACGAACTCCGGACCTACAATCATTTCGATTGGGATCTCAGCCTCTTTGGAAATGGGAGAATCGGGGTTGCTGCTTATGGAAGCGGTAAGGATTCCATGGGCCCGTGCATTACGTAAAGCGCCCAGCACATAGGGTGTGGTACCCGAGGCGGCAATACCGATAACCGTATCTTTTTCGTTTATGTGACGTTCCTGCAGCTCGATCCAGCCACGCTCCGCATCGTCTTCGGCATTCTCCACCGGATTACGGAGGGCCACATCTCCACCGGCGATAAGTCCCACTACCAACGTAGGGGGCATGCCGAAGGTGGGCGGAATCTCGGAGGCGTCTAATACCCCCAGGCGTCCGCTGGTGCCGGCACCCATATAGAAAATACGTCCCCCCTGCTTCATGCGGGGAACAATCTGCGAAACCAGTTTCTCTATCTGCGGAATCACTTTCTGTACGGCAAGTGCCACACGCTGATCTTCGGCGTTAATCTCCTGTAATAGTTCCAGTACCGACTTCTTTTCCAGGTCGTCGTACAAGGAGGGTTGTTCTGTTATTTTTACAAAAGCCATCTGTTGTCCAATTTAATTTTTTTCTGAATGATAGGAAATAAGTCCGTCCATGGGACTCTGCATAATGGTGCCGAGCTGTATGCCGGTCTCCGCCGCTGCCTCTTCCAATACGTTTCTGTAATACCAGGCCACGGATCCGATGAGATGAACCGGGTTATGCTGATAGTCGTACTGTTTTACGTTGCGGTTGAAAAAGGCTTTGAAGGCATTGAGCACCAGCGAATGTACTTCGGGCACATCGAGGTGCGCCACCAGGAAAGGCGATACACTGGCCAGGAACCGGTTGGGGAAAGGCTTTTTGTAGACTCTCTCCAGTATGATGGCCGGTGTTAATTCGTACTTAGCCAGGAATTCTTCTTTCAATGCGGCCGGCATCTGGTTCTTGAGGATATCGCCCACCAGCAGTTTGCCCAGTACCGCACCGCTCCCTTCGTCGCCCAGGATGAATCCCAGCGGCGATACGTTGCTTACAATCTCCTTCCCATCGTAAAAACAGGAGTTGGATCCGGTGCCCATGATGCAGGCGATACCCGGCTTTCTGCCGCACAAGCCTCGGGCGGCACCCAACATATCGCTGCCTACCTCGATGGGTACATCCAGGTGGCGTGCTATCGCCTTGCGTACAATTTCATTCTTTTCGGGGAAAGCGCAACCGGCTCCGTAGAACCATACGGCTTCCACCCTGGCTGCCTCTATAAAAGGCAGCAGGTTCTGCTCTACCTCGCTGCTGATTTCATCTTCAGTCTGAAAAAAGGGATTGGTCCCTTTCGTGAAGACCTGCTTAACCAGCGTCCCCTTATCAACCAGGCACCAATCGGTTTTAGTTGAACCACTATCTGCTATCAGTATCATATCTGTCTGTCTTATTTATCTCTTTATTTATAGAGATAATATTTTTTTGAAAGTTTCTTAAATGCCTCCACATCTTTGTTCCAATAGGCTTGCATGTCTTCGAAGCGGTTGTTTTTGGCAAACAGCAGACGGATCTGGTTGCTGCCGGACACTTTGTCGAACATATCGAAGCGTTTTTCGTTGGCGTTGGCGAAGACTGCTTTATCGGGATATAGCTGGGCGATCACCTGCATGACATAAAACTGAATCTCGGACAGGTTGGCCTTCTGGTAATCGGTAAGATGTACCTGTACCCCTTGCATCTGTGTGCCTACTCCTACGGAATAGAAGGGTTTAAGGTGCATGGGACGGAAGTGAACGCCCGGCAGATTGAGTTTATTGAGTGCCGAAGCAAACTCTTCCGCCTTGATCCAATCGGCTGCAAACATCTGGAAAGGGATGGTGTATCCTACGCCGATGGAAAGATAACCCAGCTCGCCTACGATGCCGGACACCGGATAGAAAAAGGCCGAATGGGCATGGGGGATGTGGGGCGACGACGGGATCCATTGCAATCCGGTCTGCGTATAATCCATCTTGCGCTTCCATCCTTTCATCTTCACTACCGTTAGTTTACATTGCTTGGCAAGCATGTTTTCTTCGTTGAGCATCTGTGCCAACTCGCCACAGGTAAGGCCATAGAGGTAAGGAATCTTGAACTGGCTTACAAAAGAGATGTATCCATCTTCGGCCAGATTACCCTCCACCTTGAGTCCCCCCAGGGGATTGGGTCTGTCGAGCACCACAAATTCGATATTGTTTTCGGCTGCGGCTTCCATAGCCAGTCCCATCGTACTGATGTAGGTGAACGAACGGCAACCGATATCCTGGATATCGTAGACCAGCACATCGATCCCCTTCAGCATATCGGGGGTAGCCTTGCGGGTTTTGCCATAGAGCGAACCTACGGGAAGGCCGGTGGTGGGATCGGAAGAGTTGTCCACATGATCGCCTGCATGGACATCGCCGCGCACGCCGTGTTCCGGACCGAACAGCGCTACCAGATTTACATTGGGAGCTTCATGCAGAATATCGATGGTGGATTTGAGCTGGTTGTCCACTCCGGTAGGATTGGTGATCAGGCCCACTCTTTTCCCCTCCAATAGCTTGAAATTACTATTTTTAAGAACCTCTATTCCTGTCTGGATTCTTATTTTCTGAGCAAATGCCGTTCCCGCAAAAAACGGGATCATAGCAAGTAGGATGTATTTTATAACTTTCATTATTCTTTCTGTTTTTTAGCAAAATTAGGATCCACTTTAAGGAAGGCCGTAACCACCAGGGTTCCGATACAGCAGATCATCACCCAGATGAAGAAGTTTTCGTAACCCAGCTGTTCCTGCAACCACCCGGCAGCCATGCCCGGCAACATCATTCCCAGTGCCATGAATGCGGTACAGATGGCATAGTGGGCTGTTTTGTGCTCGCCGTCCGAGAAATAGATCATGTATAACATATAGGCTGTGAATCCGAATCCGTATCCGAACTGCTCGATGAACACACAAAGATTGATTACCCAAAAGCTTTCCGGTTGAACGCTGGCCAGGTATACGAAGGCTATATTCGGCAAAGAGATGATTAACGCCATAGGCCATAACCATTTTTTCAATCCACCTCTTGAAGCGAGGATACCTCCCAGAATTCCACCTATGGTAAGTCCGATGATACCGATGGTACCATACGTCAGCCCGATTTCGGTGGTTGTAAGTCCCAGTCCCCCTACTTCGCGCGGGTCGATCAGGAATGGAGTGATCAGCTTAACCAGCTGCGCTTCGGGAAAACGGTAGAACAACATAAACAGAATGGCGATGGCTACCTGTTTCTTCTTGAAGAAGGAGGCGAAAGTGGCAAAAAACTCTTTCATCAGATTGGAGGCTGTAACCGTAACCGACGGCTTGTCTGAAGCGGGCTTAGGCAGTATAAATTTGTGATACAGGCAAAAGGCGATGAACAGACCTGCCATGATGAAGAAGGTGATGGACCACGACATAGGTATCTTGCCGGTGCTGGTTTCCAGTGCGCCGGCAATCATAACCAGGATACCTTGTCCGGCTATGGTCGAAATACGGTAGAACGTGCTGCGGATTCCCACAAAGAAGGCCTGTTCATGCGGTTCGAGGGCCAGCATGTAATACCCGTCGGCAGCGATATCGTGGGTGGCGGAGCTGAAAGCGACCAGCCAGAATACGGCTAACGAGGCCTGAAAGAAAAAATCCGTTGGAAGCGTAAAGGCTACTCCCGCCAATCCTGCACCTACCAACATCTGCATCGTAACAACCCACCACCGTTTTGTTTTCAGTAAATCTACAAACGGACTCCAGAATGGTTTGATTACCCACGGCAGATAGAGCCAGCTTGTGTACAGGGCGATGTCGGTATTGGATATACCCAGGCGCTTATACATGATTACAGAAATGGTCATAACGGCGACATAAGGTAGTCCTTGTGCAAAATACAAGGTGGGTACCCACGCCCAGGGTGAAACTTGTTTATTTTTCATGACTTAAGCTTTAAGATTCGGAAGTACACTCAGGCGTCGACCTGCAGTGACTTCGTAAGTTTATGTATTATTTCTTGAATTCCGGCTTCACTCAGGCAGACTTCCTGAAGGATCTCCCGGATATGGTGTGAGGTTATTTTCTCGTAATCCTTGGCCTGAGGAGTGATGAAAACCCCACCAAGGTCCACCGAAGCGGGACTGATCAGCAGATTTCCGTCTCCTTCCTTGAAATAGCATGCCGGACGATGAAGTGTTCTTGGCATCACACAGAGAATCCATTGTCCGTCTTCCACCCAGGCCAGCAGATTCATCATCGGCTCTGCCTCTGTTCCGGTGTCCATCAGCGAATAAATACGGTCGAATAATCCGGTGATCGCAGCTGCGTTGTCTCCGGTAAGTACCAGCATCGGGACCGGATATCCTTTTAATGCATATACACTGGTGCCGTTGTGACGGACAGCAGGCTCGCCGGCAGCACGCCGCCAATCGGCTTCCACAGGCAGGAACCCTTTGTTTCCGGCCTGGAAGTGGATATGATCCGGAGCAGATGCACCGCATTTGGGACCGTTGTAGAACAATACAAAATCGGATAACAGCGCTGCAAGCTCCAGCATAACTGTCAGCCGCCCGTGTATCAGCTGGTCTTCGTGCTTTACCGCAGGGATGGTGAAATGTTGTTCGAATATGGGGAACGGATTCACCAGGATGCTGTAGCCTTCGCCGAATGGAAGAGCCTTCTGCTGGGCAGGCAGGTTTTGCTTACAAAGGAAGCAAGGCCGTTCCTGAATGGCTTTGGCATCTACGTTGGCTGCCGAAGAGCGGATACGGGCCGGATTGAACTGCACCCGGAAGGTGTAGCCGTTAACATCCAGCTCCTTCGACTGCACCTCGCGGAGAGCCTCATAGCCCGTACGGGCCATGGGCCAGGATATCAGCTGTTCTGCCAGTAATTCTTTTACCGTTTGATTGGAAACCATAGTTGTTATTTTCGGTTGTTCAACGCAATACGGGCCTGTAATTCCCACGTACGGATACGATCCTTGTAGGTATTATGTCCATTCATCTTTACTACATCCAGCGATGCATCGGAATTATCTTCCCATCGGCGGCACATATATACGACGTCGTACACACGGCCGATCTGATAGTGACGGGAGAAGTTTAGTCCCAGTGCATAATCTTCGCCATAGCTGGTGTTTGGCACCTTTATCTCCCGGAGAACGGGGGTATAGAAAGCACGTGGCGCTCCCAGTCCATTGATACGCAGGGCATTGTTACGGCCATTTTCGGGTGTCCACTCTTTGTGATCGATAATACCCGGTGCAATCATGTTCATATTGAAATCGGTCATCATATAGGTACCTACCACCATGGCACAGTTCTGTTCGTAGAAGGCGTTGACCATCTTTTGCAGGGTGTTCTCGTCGCTGTAAACATCGTCGCTGTCCAGCTGCACGGCAAATTTACCGCACATGGGATGATGTACCCCGGCATTCCAGCAACCTCCGATACCCAGATCTTTCCGTTCCGGAATCAGATGGATCAAACGGGAGTCTGAAGCAAATTCGTCGATCGCTTCGGAAGTTCCGTCGGTGGAATAATTATCAATCACAATGAGGTTGAATTTGAAGGTAGTCTTCTGATTCAGGACCGAGCGTATGGCATCTTTAATGGTACGGATACGGTTTCTGACCGGGATGATTACGGACGCCTCAAATTCAAAGTCGCCTGCATTGAATTCAATTTGTCTGAATTCCGGAGCCAGGTATCCGCCGATGGCCTTAAGGTGTTGCGTACAGGCCTCTTCCATCTCGATCTGCACGGCCCGATTTTTAGGATCCACATAGTCGAAGATCTTTTCGCCGCTTTTACGTGTATCCTGCTCTGCTTCCGAATAAAGATATTCGTTGATGTGAACCAGGGATGCTTTCTGAGAGGCTTTGAGTCGCAAGTCGTAAAGTCCGGCAAACTGGTAATCGGCAGTCATCTGCGCCACAGCCTCTTTCAATACACTGGTATTATAGATGAGGACAGACCCGAAATTAAAGTCGTCGCGCAGACTTCCCTGCTGGTAAGAAATAACGGGATTATTTTTGGCAGTTCTGTTGGTTACGATATAATGGTCGGCATACACCATTCCGGCAGCCGAATCATCTGCAATATGCAACATACGCTCTAGTGCGAACATACCTAACTCCAGCGAAGTATACTTTGTATACAGCATGGTATAGTCGGCATCCGCAAGCGCAGCTATTTTACGGACAGCATCGGTGGAATTCAGCGATTGTACAGGAACAACCGTACAACCTTCCGGAGCATCCGATACTGTTTCGGTTGCTAATAAATATATTTTGGATACCAAATCCGATTCTTTCAGTCCTTTAACCGTGTGTGCAACCTGTGCAGCATCCTGGAACGGTACAAAGCAGTTAATTCTTTTCATTTCAATTCAGTTTTATAATCTATACTACTATTTTCTATTTCAATATGTTATTTGGACGACATAAAAAGTAAAATGTCTGCCATCAGTTTATCACGTTGCTCGTCCGACTTAAGGGTCTCGATAGGGAAACCCAATACGCAGGTTTTATATTTTCCTTTATAGGCAACACCTGCACTCAGATTGTTTTCGCTGTATCGATAAATAGTAAAGCAGGCCGGATCGGCAGGTTCGATTGCGTCGGGCGACTCCACCACATACGAATGCTCGTTCAACTCGTTGTAAAACACATAGTGGCCTGAAATCATCCGGAAAGGAGACTGTACACTTTTAACTTCGCCGGTTACAGAAGCCTGTCCGGTACGCCAGTTATATTTAAGTACTTTCTTTGCGAAATCCAGATCCTGTACGTTCACCTCACCGTTGTCCCATAGATCGGTTCCCACGTAGGCTCCGCTTACAAGCACATTACCTCCCTGATTGCAATAGGCGGTGATGGTTTGTTGCATCTCGGCAGGAAATGTCTTAAACTGAGAATCAAATACGCCACGACCTATTTGGGTCTGACGTTCTTTGCCCAGAATCAGGTCTACAACTGGGTATTCCGTTAGATTAACCTTGCCGGATCCTACAGATTCATCACTGGAGGATACGAATGAATACCCGGCCTTTACGATAGACTGTCCGTGCAAAGCAGGATAATCGAAGCTGTTTCCGGCAATCACCTTAGTTTCGTAGTTTGCACGGCTGGCTCCAAAGCCAGGAGCATCATCGTCGGTCCAAGGTTTGGAACGACGGAATTCATACTGACTTCCAATAAAACTGATATCGTTCAAGTAGGGGACGCCATGATCTTTGGGATCGTAGAACCCTGCGATACTATCCGCGACAAAGTCGGCCGGTCCGCTTACCCGGTCGAACCCATTAACGACCAGCACCACCCCTTTCTCATCTTTTACACGGCACGCCGAAAGAACTTCGGATGGGAAACTCTCCCCTCCCTCATTCAGAGCGGTCACTTTATAGCTATAGATAATCCCGGGCTCCTGATGCAGCCTGATCTTATTGGATGTAACCACCACTCCGTTATCGAAATCGGCGTCACCCTTACGCGTATATAGTATATATTTGTTGGCCACAGCGGTAGGCTCCAGCGAATCGCGGACGGCCTGCCAGCCAAGCTCCACCTCTTCGGCACCTGTAAAACGGACATTGAAATGGTCGACAGGCAAGGGTTGAACCACAAAGGGCTGGTTGTACTGCAAGGCGATAAATTTAAGCATCCCTTTATAGATAGCCCGACTTACCGTAAAGCGGAAACGAGGATCGAGTCCGTAACGCATATCCGCAAAATTCTGATGCGAGAGCAGCTCCAGCAGCATGGTGGGGACTCTGGGGGTACGTGCCTCAAAATAGGACTGGTTCCACATACCTCTTCTCGACCAGGCAGGCTCGTACAGGCTGCGGATATCCTTCACAATTTCTGTCTGGATCAAATCCGTCAGATCTCTTGAAACATAACGCGAAGCCTTATTCCCGAAGGTTTCGTCTCCCTCCTTGGTAAAGAAGATACCCAACGTTCCGATAATAGAATCATTCAGGGTAGTCCCGGCATCTGTATGGAACGCAAAAGCCAGATCAACCGGAATATTTAGCCCTTTTTCTTTTGGTGCAACGCTTGAACCTCCCGAAAGATAATTCACCCAGACGCCTCTGCTCTTATAATCATCCGTATAGTCGTTTACCCCTTTGCTTTGTGTATATACCGTGTCCGGAAAGCCTGCATACTGCAACCAATACCGGGCGCCTTCGGTAAAGCGGGGATAGCCGCTCACTTCGTATTGATAAGGTATGGAAAGCTGACTCTGAAGCACTTTCGGTCCGGAGTTGTCGGAGCTTTTCGTGTTCTCCGATACGATACCCGAATTGTTCACTTTACGTGCAATGGTACCATATCCGCCTCCTATTTTCACACCGTCTGCCGTAACAATACGGTTGTTTTTAGACGAAAGATTGGAGAGTTGAACCTTACAAGACTCGTTCATTCCTTGGTCGAACATGAAATGCCCCAGGTATATCCAGGTGCCGCCTCCCATTTGCTGGTTCACACGGAACTGGCTCTTTCCGCCCTTATGGTAGACCGTATATAAGGCATCTTCGGTGCTTTCCGGTAAAGTCTTGTAAGATACATATACAGCATACCTACCTGCTTTTGATAAGAAAGGAATCCATTCGGCCAGGCTCTCTTTTCCTTTCTTACGGGTAACCGTTTGCCGGAATGTACCGTCCTGAAACGGGTTATCAGTCTCAATATACTGATCTTTCAGCATCGCAAACCCTTTACCAAATCCGACCGACCAGGGCTTGTCTCCCTGAATCTCTTTGTAAACGGATGAATGGGTCGCTTTGTCGTTATCTACAATCACTTCAAGTGTCTGCGTATCTCTTTCTCTGGGCAACAAGACATTGGCGCCTGCATTTTCGAGCATGGGTACCAGGAATGGAAGTACATAGCTTTGTGTATATAAATCTTCTACCGTTTGAAAAATACGGGCCCGTTGCCACTCCCAACGGTTTAATTTTTGTTCAAAATAAAAACCGTGACTTTGCCAAAGGGCTATATGTTTGTTACGTAATCCTTTTTCTGCTTTAAATGGTTTAGACAACGCAGTAACTAAAGGTTTGTCCACTTTATTGCGGAAAGTATATTTTCTGGATTGACCGGTAACCAGATTTTCGATGGGTTGATTATCGGTCACCAATTCCACTTTATAACTGGCATAGGACGAAGGAAGAATATTCCGGATCGAATCATAGACAACCTCAACACGTTGTTGTGTAAAGGGAATATACGAACAGTTTACAGAGGCAACCACCCGGACCTTTTTTGCTTTATCGAGGATGGTAAGCGAATCTACCGTAATCTTTCCTATAGCCAGCTCACCCGACACATGCGAATTAAGAAAACGGGCGATGGACTGCCGGGTTGCCAAAGATCCATTCTGCGCAGTTAAAGATCCGATGCTAACCAGCAGTAACAGGATCAAGCTATGACAAATATTCTTTTTCATGGTTGTACTTTTCCTTTTTTAATAAATAAACAAAGTCCGACAAACGTGAACAGGGCATTGATGATAAGCAGTTCATAACTGAATGAATACCCGTTAAACCATTTTTCCGAATTCAAATCCACCATCAGACAAAACAGGGGGGAAAGAATAGCAACCAGGGGAATATACTTGTCCTTCACAGCCTTTTTTGTAAAGATACCGAACGCGAACAATCCGAGAATGGGTCCGTATGTATAACTGGCCAGAATGTAGACGGCATCGATAACACTGGTATTGTTGAGTGCGTTTACAACGACGATAACCAGCCCCATGACAAACGCCATCCCGATATGGACTTTTTTTCTTGATCTGGCTGCCTCTTCGTCGGTATGTTTCTTTAGAGTACCTAATATGTCGACCGTAAAAGAGGTGGTCAGCGCCGTTAAAGCTGAACCGGCAGCCGAATAGGCTGAAGAGATCAACCCTACGATAAACAAGATCCCCACAATTGTTGGGAAATATCCCTGCGTGGCGATCATCGGAAATAATTCGTCTGATTTTGCAGGGAGTGCAATATTTTTAGCCTGAACATATATGTAGAGAAGGACTCCCAACATGAGAAACATGGCAATCACGATAAATTGAAAGATAACGCTGGTAACCATATTCTTTTGAGAATCGGCCGGATTCTTACAGCTCAGATTCCGTTGCATCATATCCTGATCCAATCCGGTCATGGCTATAACAGTGAATACTCCAGCCAGAAATTGTTTCCAGAAGAATCGTTTGTCATTCACTTCGTCGAAGAAAAACACCTTGGAATAATCATTATCAGTAACGGCTCTAACCATTCCCATGAAATCCAACTGCAGATCGGATGCGATGAAAGTTATACAAAGAACAACAGAGATAATAAGGCAGCAGGTTTTTAATGTGTCTGTCCAGATCAGGACCTTTACTCCACCGTTGAATGTGTAAAGCCAAACCAACGCAACCGTAAAAAATACGTTCAGTATAAATGGAAGGTGTATGGGGTCGAATACCAGCAACTGTAACACGACACAAACCAGGAACAACCGGACGGAGGCTCCTAACATTTTGGAAATAAAAAAGAACCATGCTCCTGTTTTATAGGTGGAGATGCCAAAGCGGTTTTCAAGATATTCATAGATAGAAACCACCTTGAGTTTATAAAACAAAGGAATTAAAGCATAAGCAATCAACAAGGTTCCGGCAATAAAGCCGAGCACCATTTGTAAGTAAGAAAAGTTATTTACCGCCACCCAGCCGGGTACCGAAATAAAAGTCACTCCCGAAATACTGGAACCGATCATTGCAAAGGCAACAACATACCACGAAGATTTTCTGTTTCCAATAAAGAAACCTTGGTTATCGGCATGTCTGCCGGCCAGCCATGAGATTGCAAATAATACAATAAAATAGACAGCAATCGTAGCCAATACAAGAAATGGAGTCATTGTGTTAGATTTAAATGATATTAGAATTTAATTAGTCCGATTACTCTTGATATAAAAGATAAGGCGCTCGCTGCTTTTTGAATTTTTCAACATCATCCGACCACTTTTTCTTAATTTCATCAGCAGAACATCCATCTTTTATCATCTCTCTGACGTAACTTACACCTATAAGCTTCTCAAAGAAAGATCTGAAAAAATGATCTCCCATATTCAAGTTGGTATAAGCATCAATCAGGTAGGTCAAATCTACACCTTTTTTCCATATATCAGAATCGGAAAGGTTACTTAAATCTACTCCATAACAAATTTTGTTGAGCTGCGGAGGATTCTTTGCTCCGGGAATACTTCGGGGAGTAAAACTAAAAGAATAGGAAAGCATATTGGGGTGTCCGTATACCAAAAACGGTTTGTCGGTTCCTCTTCCCAGACTTACCGGTGTAGCTTCAAAGTAACAGGTGGAAGGATACATGTAAACCGCCTTCATAGTGGGTAGATTGGGTGAAGGAGGAATGGGTAACTGATACATGGTCTGGTGGGTATAATTTTTACACTTGATTACGGATATGTCGCAAATACGTCCTTCCGGAAGCCATTTTTCGCCATTCACCATCATTGCCAGTTCTCCTAACGTCATTCCATGAACAACCGGAATAGGCAGCCAGCCCACACCCGACTTATACTTCATATCCAGAATCGGACCATCTACATAGTGTCCGTTCGGATTAGGCCGGTCAAGAATTATCATTTTTTTCTGCGACTCTGCACAGGCATCCATCATACGTACCATGGTAGCATAATAGGTATAAAATCGTAAGCCTACATCCTGCAGGTCAAATACCAATACATCAAACAGAGACATTGATTTTACAGATGGTTTTCCGGTATCTCCGTCATAAAGAGAAAGAATGGGAATCCCGGTTTTCTCATCCACCGAACTCGATACATGTTCGCCGGCATCTGCATTCCCTCTGAAGCCATGTTCAGGAGAAAAAATACAAACTACATTAAAATCTTTACGTTTCAACAAATCCACCAGATGTTCATTTCCGACCATGCCTGTATGATTGGATAATACAGCGATACGCTTGCCCTTTAACAAAGGAAAATACTCATTGGTAGCTTCTGCACCGACTGCTACAGGCTTTGTCTGTGCACAGCAGACCATCCATCCTATACAAAAAACAATGGTTACTATTATTCTATTCATGATTCAACAACTTTGTGGAAAGTTATAAAAAGGGGGTAGCCTCTTCTGGAGTGACTACCCCCCGCCTTTTTACATACTATTAAGATCTATATCTATTGTTAATTTGTCCATCCAGGGTTCTGAGACAACGTGAATCCTTTTTCTGCATAAGCATCAATTTGTCCCTGTCCAACAGGTGAAAGATAAACACGATCGGTAAACGCCTGACGATCCGAAGCATTCTCAACATTGTAGAAGCCTACCATATCGTCTCCGTTAGTACCATTGTATACCACCACTGTTCCATCTCTTTTCGTAACCTTGAGCTTTCCTTTGTTAGAATCTTTTAAGAATGAAGGAAGATCGGTTTTGAAATTAATCCACGGACCTTTAAGGTTATCGCTGTACTTAGTACAATTCATATACTCGATTTTCTTCCAACGTTTGATATCCAACAGACGTGAATGTTCGAAAACAAATTCCATACGACGTTCGCGACGGATTTCCCAAATCAGTGCAGATACATCTGCATCACGGGCAGGATCTTCCGGAAGCGCAGCCAGTTTCATCGGGGCTGTTTTAGTTACCCCCTTATCTATGGCAACTTTATCCAAAGGTCTGTTTCTTATCTTGTTTACAGACAAGTCAAGATCTGCCTGTGTAACAGCTGCACCACCTAAAGTAGCCAATTCTGCTTTGGCCTCAATCCAGTTTAACAATACTTCGGCATAACGCATCACCGGATAGTCATTGGTGTTTGTATTGCTCTTGTACTTATCCAATGTTGTATTGGACGGACCTTCGCGACTGATAAATTTACATGCATACAACAGTGTGGATGAATTACCGACCGGTTTATCCCAGAAGGTTGCTTCAAAACGCGGGTCACGTGTTTTTACCATACTTGCAACATCCAATTTATCAGCATCAGGCAATGTTGAATTCTGGTACACCTTGCCATCGTTGCAAATAAATGCTTTTGCCAACGACAAGTTGGGTGCGGTTGTCTGACTTTCTTCAACATTCGAATATGATGCAACACTGTGAGTAATGGATTGAGCAGCATCATAATGTCTGTACATGATACAATCCTTATTACCTTTCAAATCATCCGAACCGAAAAGAGATCTAAAATCGGTAACAATATCATACTTACCGCTACTCATTACGTATTGAGCAGCCTCGACTGCGAACTCAAGATATTTCTTAGCCCGTGTATTATCTGCTTTATGATATTTTTGCCATGTTCCTTCAAAAAGCATCCATCTTGCGATGAAAGAAGCCACAACGTAACGGTTCGCATACTGATCCCCATCATTAAGACGAACATTTGCAAAAGCATACTTGAAGTCATCGTATACTTTATCCATTACCTCACCACGAGGGGTACGGTCTTTGTACATCTCCTGTAAATCGTCTTCGGCCAAGACATGATCATAGTAAGGGATATCTCCAAATGAACCTACCAGTCCACTGTATTCCAATCCTCTGAAGAATCGGGCTATACCCATCCAATGACGATATTCTTCGTCAGTCAGCTTCGGTTTCGTTTTTGTTTCAATACGATCAATGAAGATATTGATAGAGCGCACTCTGCCGAAATACCATGACGGACCTTGATACTGAGTCATCCAGGCACTGCTTGTTTTAGAAGCAGGAACATTTGTTTCAAAGTTTGACTGTACACCGACTGTGGTAAAGTCATCGCTAAATGTGTATCCTCTCAGTGGAGCATAATCGACTCCCCAGGCCGAGTTGTACCCTACAAAATAATTTGTATAATACTGATTTGCATACATGCGGAGGTTTTCAGCTCCTGTCCAGAAATTATCATCATTCATTTCGGTAAGTTGCGGACGATCTAGAACATCGTCATTACAACCAGAGAAACCGACCGATATACATGCCGCAGAAAGTAATGTTATAATATATTTTTTCATAATTTACCGAATTTAAAATCCTAATTGCAGACCAAATGAAACACTCTTAAATGTTGGTGTACCTGTACCAGTTCTTCCAAGATTATAGTTGGTACTATTATACATTGAATAACCGGAAATCGATTCTGGATCGATTGGCAGATCATTCAAATTGTCGAATGTCAAGAAGTTTTCCAACGAAACATACACTCTGGCATTGTTGATATAGGCTTTCTTTAACAGCGCTGAAGGCAAGGTGTAACCTACAGTCATATTTTTAACTCTTAAATAAGACATATCCAACAAGTAGCGTGACTGTACCTGCAGGTTGTTACCCGAGTTAGAACCACCCATATTCCAAGGACGAGGATAGAAAGCATTGGTGCGATCTTCGCGCCAGAAATCGCCTGCAAATGCTTGCGGCATTGCACCGTCGGCAGTATTAAATCCTGGGATAGCTAAAGATCCACCTCCCCAAATTTCGCGCTTACCAACTCCCTGGAAGAATATTGATACATCAAAACCTTTATAATCGGCACCTAAACGCAAGCTATACTCGTAACGTGGTGTTGTATTTCCGATAACTTCCAGGTCACCATGATCTTTAACAGTGCTGGTACCGTTATTCAGTTCTCCGTCGCCATTCAGATCAACAAACTTAACATCGCCCGGGCCAAAGAAGAAGGTTGAACTGTTCTGAAGATAAGGTTGATAAACTGGTTTTTCTCCGTTCTTTGATTTCAGCTTATAAACTGTTTTACCAGCATATTTAGCACTTTCCTCTTTTGACAATACAATCTTATATGGTTTACCGTTTGCATCAAGCTCGAAGTCATCCATCTGATATAATCTGTCTGTACGGTATCCCCAGATTTCTCCGTAAGTTTTACCTTTATACCATTCATTCTCTTTAACTGATTCAACATCGGTGAGGTAATCCGTCACTTTTGTAACAGCGTCAGACACATTCAACGTAGCATTGATTCCCAATCCACTTTCGAAGCGATGATTGAAGTCGATAGAAATTTCCCAACCATTGGTTCTAAGTGCTCCAAAATTCTGTTTTGGAGATGTAGTTCCATAGGTATCTGCAACCGGAGTTCCGGGAATAATCATGTCTTTTGTGTCACGACGATACCAGTCGAATGTCATTCCCAACTTATTGTCGAGGACACGTAAATCCAAACCTAAGTCTAATGTTTCGATGTTTTGCCATGAAATAGATCTGGCAACCGCCGCAGGAGCATTAAAACCATAGAATTTAGTGCCTCCTGAACTTAACCAGGAAGAGTCAAAGCTATTCATGGTTGGCACATACAAATTATTTGGAACAGTCTGGTCTCCGATTGATCCCCATGATCCTCTGAATTTCAACGTACTTAACATCGGTTTTGCCCATTCCATGAATGCCTCCTCACTGGCACGCCATCCGGCAGAGAATGAAGGATACCAACGCCATCTCAACTGATTAGGGAATTTAGAAGTTCCGTCGTAACGAATGTTGGCCTCGAGTAAATATCTGTCGTACAGAGTATAGTTTACACGTCCGAAATACCCAAGCTGAGCTTCCCACCAGTTACCACCATCGGTAGTCATCGCTCCATTTGCAAGTGAAAACTGAGGGTTGTTAATATCGATCAACTGTGTTCTAAGAGCCGAACTCATTGTTTCATCAAATGTAACCCGGTTGATACCTCCCATAAACTTAAATGAATGGATATCATTCAAAGAAAGGTTATAGGTTGTAAACGCGTTCAATGTACTACGTTTGGTTCCATATTCTTTACGATAAATATGGTCTGGATTTGACCCTTTACCGGTATATTCAATATTTGCAAATTCATAGGCAGCAAGAGCTCCGGGAGTAGATGCATCAACCAATTGTCCGGCAGCATTAACATATACCTGCTTACCAGCCTCATCCAATCGTTTGGTTGGAACTGCCCATGTATTACCGGCAGAATAGCGTGTACCCGGACGAGTCGTAGTCTCGCCTTCATTAGCATAGGTATAATCGGCATCGACTGTCCAATCTTTTGTAATATTGATTGTCGCCCCAATATTAATATTGGTATAGTTATTAAGTATATTCGCCGTATTTGCCTGACTTGATTCAGATGCTGGCCCTCTTAATGCAACTCCCTGATCATCGTAACCGATAGGCATAGTCGGTCCCCAACGATAAAGGTATAACCATGGGTCGGCTGTCGTTGCGTTGGTTACATACGGATAGCGCTTATCTCTTTTTGAATACAATAAACCTCCGCGAACGGTTACATATTTATTCAATTCAGTGCTTAATCTTATTGATGCATTGTATCTGGTAAAGTCGTCTTTCTTGGCTGGCTTCATCATACCATTCTGATTCAAATAGCCCAAACCGATATTATAAGACGTTTTGCCGCTCTTGCCATTCAGCGATAAATTGTGGGTCTGAGATGGAGCCCATTCACGAATCATATAATCATACGGATCGTACGTTCTGTAACCATATTTTCTATTGGTAGCTGCATCAAATTCCCAATCACGACCATAAGTCATAGGATCATCAGCACCAATTGTACTTCCATATTGTTCTTTCCACGCTTTAGCTTTTTCCCAGCTTTCGCGGGTAACATACCAGTTTAATGCGCCTACATAAGTGCTTCCCACTCTTTCGAAGGCGTTTACAGTATATTCCATTGCATCCACATCTCCCATGCGCATGTCTTTTGCTACATTTTGCCAGGAGAAATTGTTTGAATAGCTGATATTAACACTTTCTGTCTTAGCACCTTTCTTAGTAGTAATCAAAATTACACCAAAGGCAGCCTTTGCACCATAAATTGAAGATGATGCAGCGTCTTTAAGAACTGAAATTGTTTCAATATCATCTGGGTTAACCATTTGAATACTAGGAATCTCAACGTTATCCAACAGGATTAACGGAGAAGAACCTCCCTGAATTGAACCGATTTGTCCACGAATTTTAATTAACGGGTCAGAACCAATTTCACCACTTGGAACAATAACTGAAAGACCAGAAGAAGCTCCTTGCAAACCTCTACCTACGTCGGCTATTGGACGATTCTGCAATGCATCGCTAACATTAATATTAGAAACTGCTCCGGTAAGGTTCGCCTTTTTCTGAGAACCATAACCTACAACTACCACCTCTTCAATCAATTCGGAATCTTCCTTCATCTGAATTTTGATATCCTTACGGTTGGCAACAGAAACTGTTTGTGTCTGATAACCAATGTAAGAGACTACCAACGATCCATTGGAAGGAATTTCCAATGTAAACCGTCCATCAATATCCGTGATGGTACCATTGGTTGTTGATCCCTTCTCAAAGACATTTGCTCCGATAATAGGTTCCCCTGAAGCGTCTGATACAACACCTGTAACCCGGTTACCTGCTTGTGGCAGCACTTGAGCCTTATCGGCTTTTTTTGTGTTGGATAAAATAATATTCTTATCCATAACCTGATAAGACACATCGGTTCCATCAAACAACTCATTCAGAATTACAAATACATTCTCTTTGGTTTTCTTGATGGAAACAACCCGCTTGGTATTAATCTGTTTGTTGTTATAAAAGAAATGGAAGTCTGATTGAGACTCAATCTTATCCAATACATCCTGTACGGTTGCATTGGTTACCTCCAATGATAACGTAGTTGATTGCCCGTAGCTACTTGTGGCTTGAATCAATCCGATAGAAAGAAACAACATTAGAACTGTTAGTTTCATACATAATGGTATTTTATTCAGGATAATAATTGGTAATGTCACAACCCTATGGGGTTGGACTTCTAAATAATTTGTCATATTTTTGTACGGATTTAAAGTTAGAAAATAATGATTGCTGAAATCTCGTCGCCAAACGAGTAAGCAATTGTTTCATACGGGGAAATACGCCAATATTTTCCCGTATGTTTTTTCTTTTATGGTGAGCGTGTTTTCATTTCTTTTATTTTTCAGTTAAACAAATAGTCTCCACATTAATATAATTCCACTTTGCTACGTTCTTTCAATCCCTCATCTCCGGATTTTGGATCAATTATCCTGTACCTGATGTTGGACGAAATCCGAAGATGTTCCAAGATTCGGGGCAATTGTTGCTTATCAAATGTCCCCGTAAAATAATTATCTTTCAAAGCTTTATTCTTAAGCACAAAAGACACGTTGAATCTTTTGCTTAACATTTTTAAAGTCTCTTCAAGAGATGTATTTCTTAATATAATCTTTCCTTCTTTCCATGCCACCTCCGATGGAAGAAATGGTTGCGAAACAGCTATTGTCTTAGACAGTTCATCATAATATATTTTCTGTCCGGGTTGCATAACTATATTCTTTTCCTGATTATTACTTCCCTTATAATTAAGTTTAACCGATCCTGAGAGTAAAGTTGTGGAAACATATTGATTATCATCATAAGCATCAACATTAAACTCGGTTCCTAAAACTTCAACACGCAGATTTTCTTTTGTATTCACAAAAAAAGGTAACTTTTCATTACGATTCACCTTAAAATAGGCTTCACCAATTAAATTCACTTCCCTTGTTTTGCCTGTAAACTTTACCGGATGACGTAAATACGAGTCGGAATTAAGCCAGACAACAGATCCATCGGGCAAATTTACAGAAGCCACCATGCCTGGTGTTGTACGAATCTCCATATACTCAATCGGTTCTTTTTTCAATTTACTGAAAACAGTACTCAGTAACAATGGAATAAAAAGAATTGCTGCAGCACGTTGAATCCATGTAAAAATGGTTCCGGTCTTTCTTTTTGCCGCTCTCTTTTTTACATTTTTTAAGGCCTGCTTCGAATCGACTGATTTCATCGTATACAATGTATCAACTGCAAAATATAGGTAATAGATATCTTTAGCCAATTTCCTGTTTTGTTCGGATTCTGATATCCATTTCTCTACATAAGATCTTTCTTCTGCAGTGATCTCGCCTGTAAAGTATCTTAATATTAGTGCTTCATCAACCATATTAATGTCTTCAACTGTTCTTTCGTTTATATAAGTAAGACTAACCAGAATTCAAATGTCCTAAATCAAAATCCTTTTTTTTTGAATTTATTTCTTAAAAAGTATTATGTTTGCAAAAAAGAAGAAGATTTAATGGCCGCCTATACTTCACGAAATACGGATGAAGAACTCTATCAACTAATACAAAAAGGTGTTGAGAAAGCCTTTGACACTTTTTTTCTGCGACATTATCCGGCATTATGTAGCTATGCCAATCAATTTGTTGAGAGGGAAGATGCAGAAGAGATTGCTCAGGAAATTATGATTTGGTTCTGGGAAAACCGGACTATGCCTGTGTGGGAAACTTCCCTGATAAGCTACTTATTCAAAGCCGTAAAAAACAGATGTATAACTTTAATAAATAGGAATGATCTCAAACAACGTATTCTTCAGACTTTGTACGAAGGAGATGATCATCTCTTTGATGATCCCGACTTCTATGTAGTTGAGGAACTCTCTCAGAAAATTCAATCAGCATTAGAGGCTTTACCTTCAAATTATCGGGAGGCATTCGAAATGAACCGCTTTCAAAAGCTTACATATAAAGAAATTGCTTCGCAACTTAATGTTTCATCCAAAACTGTGGATTATAGAATCCAGCAAGCATTGAAACAATTACGTATTGATCTGAAAGACTATTTACCGCTAATCCTTTTTTTATACTGAAAATAATATCAAATGATAAAGAGCATATTCAAAATAGAAAAAATGGATTGCCCCAGTGAAGAAAGTTTAATCCGTTTAAAACTACAAAACTTTAGAGAAATCTCTCTAAAATTTGATTTAGAAAATCGCATCTTAATTGTGCTTCATAAAGAAGACGTCAAGTTAATTGACTCTAGTATTAGTTCCCTTAATTTGAATTCAAAGCTTTTGTCTTCAACTGTAGTTTCCGACTCAGTACCATCAAATAACAATCATATTGAAAAGAAAATATTATGGATAGTTCTACTAATTAATTTCCTTTTTTTTCTGATAGAATCTTTATCTGGAATTTTATCCAGGTCCATGGGACTTGTAGCAGACAGTCTGGATATGTTAGCTGATGCATTAGTCTATGGTATGAGTTTGCTTGCTGTTGGGACATCGGTTCGAAAAAAGAAACAGGTAGCCAGAATTAGCGGTTATTTACAAATTGGACTAGCTGTTTGGGGATTTACGGAGGTAATAAAACGATTTATTGGGATGGAAACAATCCCGGATTATCTGGTAATGATCGGGATTTCGATTTCAGCTTTGATGGCAAATGTTTTATCTTTATATTTTTTGCAAAAAGCAGAAAGTAAAGATGCCCATATTCAAGCAAGTATAATTTTCTCATCCAATGATATAATAATAAATGCCGGCGTTATTCTGGCTGGAGCTTTAGTGTATTTTCTTAAAAGTGGCATACCGGATCTGGTTGTTGGTTCTATTGTATTTCTCATAGTCATGAGAGGAGCATTGAGAATATTAAAACTTAGCAAAAACGATCAAATTGCTTAATATTTAATCTCAATTAAATCTTTATGTAATATATATATCTATATTTGTACCCAATTAATGTAAAACAATATAGATACTATGTGTGGAATTGTGGGCTACGTTGGAATGCGTGAAGCATATCCTATTCTTATTAAAGGATTAAAGCGACTAGAATACCGGGGATATGACAGTGCCGGAGTTGCGATAATCAACAATAATCAAAATTTAAATGTATATAAAGCGAAAGGAAAGGTGTCTGAACTTGAAGCCTATATTTCAGATAAAGATGTATCTGGAACCATTGGTATAGCGCATACACGTTGGGCAACTCATGGCGAACCTTGTAAAGCGAACGCACACCCTCATTATTCCTCATCCGAAAATATCGCTTTAATTCATAACGGTATAATAGAAAACTATGCTGTTCTGAAAAATCGATTGCAAGAAAAAGGCTACACTTTTAAAAGCAGTACCGATACTGAAGTATTAGTTCAACTGATTGAGTACATAAAGGTGTCTAAAGACCTTGATCTGCTTACAGCAGTTCAATTAGCCCTTCGCGAAGTTATCGGAGCATATGCCATTGCTGTATTAGATAAGGACCGGCCTTCCGAAATCATTGCGGCACGAAAAAGCAGTCCGCTTGTTGTCGGAATTGGAGATAACGAGTTTTTTCTAGCCTCTGATGCGACTCCCATTGTAGAATATACCGACAAAGTGGTTTATCTCGAAGATGAAGAAATTGCGTTAATCAGATATGGAGAGGATTTGAAAGTAGTTAATATTCAAAATGTTTCTGTTACACCCGAGATTCAAACCGTTGCCCTTAATATCGGTCAGCTTGAAAAGGGAGGATATCCCCACTTTATGCTGAAGGAAATTTTTGAGCAACCCAACTGTATCAGAGATTGTATGCGAGGTAGAATTAATGTGGAAGGCACAAATGTTGTTCTATCCGCCATCATTGATCATAAGGAAAAACTGCTAAAAGCAAAAAGATTCATCATTGTGGCATGTGGTACTTCCTGGCATGCAGGACTTATTGGCAAACACCTTATAGAAAGTTACTGCAGAATTCCTGTTGAAGTAGAATATGCATCCGAATTTCGATACAGAGATCCGGTAATTGATGAAAACGATGTTGTGATTGCCATATCTCAATCGGGAGAAACGGCCGACACTTTAGCCGCTATTGATCTCGCCCGCAGATGCGGAGCTTTTATTTATGGGATCTGCAATTCTGTTGGATCTTCAATTCCCCGCTCTACCCACACCGGGTCATACATACATGTAGGTCCGGAAATAGGAGTTGCTTCAACAAAAGCATTTACGGGGCAAGTAACTGTGCTTGCCATGTTAGCTCTGACTCTTGCAAAAAACAAACAAACGATAAGCAACAATGAGTTCTTAAAGATTGTGGGAGAACTAATGTCTATCCCCGATAAAATGGAAAAAGCAATACAAACTAACAATCAAATTGCGAGTATTGCTAAAGTCTTTACCTATGCCCATAATTTTATTTACTTAGGGAGGGGCTATAGTTACCCTGTAGCATTGGAAGGGGCATTAAAGCTTAAAGAGATATCTTATATCCATGCAGAAGGTTATCCGGCTGCTGAAATGAAGCATGGTCCGATTGCACTTATCGATGAAGAAATGCCAGTAGTAGTCATTGCAACACACAATGGCATGTATGACAAAATATTGAGTAACATTCAGGAAATTAAGGCTCGTAAAGGGCGTGTAATAGCCTTTGTGTCGGAAGGTGATGAAGTAATCTCTAAACTTGCGGATATTTGTATTGAATTACCTCAAACAACCGAATGCCTTGATCCGCTAATCACAACCATTCCTCTGCAACTGCTGGCATATCACATAGCTGTTTGTAAAGGAAAAGATGTAGATCAACCACGTAATCTGGCCAAGTCTGTTACGGTTGAATAACTAACAAAGGGCCTGATTGTTGATCAGGCCCTTATTATTTTAACATTAAGCTATTTACATAAAACTTATTTATTTGCAATTGCCGTTGCACCTACCGGCCGTAGGATAACAGCATCGGCAATAAGTCCTCCGTTAGTCATTGTTCCGTCAACCATGATCTCGGCACCATCCCCATTATTGAATGAATAGGTACCCAAGCTAACCCATGAGCTGTGGTTTTTTACAGGATCAATTACGATTTTTGTTTTTCCTTTAGCATGCTTAACTTGTACAACCATTTCTTTTGAAACGTTATCTCCTAAAGGAATACAGTAGAAAAACACTTCATATTCACCTGTCTTTTTAATAATGGGCAAGAAAGTAAACGTGGTATTCTTAGCTGCATTCGGTGCATACATATAGCTGGTTTTTAGGGTCTTCCGTTTAATTCTAAAGTATATCCATGATATTAACCAAATCCAAGAATGCAGTGAACACTTTTAGCAGCCCTGGCGAATTATTTCGGCCAGGGCTTTTTTTATTCAATTATTTCATTACTTTTGAAAATACATTTCCAATAAACACTATTACGAAATGAAAAAGACATTTATATTTATAATTTTGATGGGGTTAGGCATTAGCAATACTTCCTGTGGCCAGGCGGGAAAGACTGCTCCTGTTGCAGAAAGCGTTGTGAAGGAATTTAAGTATCCGGCTGTGCCTGTTACACTTACTTCTCCTGAAGATAGAGCTGACTATCTTGCAGAACATTATTGGACGCATTTCAACTTTACAGACACAACCTATATCCATATGCCTGAAATCACAGAACAGGCCTATGTAAATTATATTGATGTTCTCAAACTTATAGATAGAGATAAAGCAACAGGCTACATGGCTCAAACGATGCATAGGGCGGAAGCCAACAAACTGATCTTCGGTTATTTCGAAGACTTAGCCGAAAAGTATTTATACGATCCAAACTCGCCCTTCCAAAACGATCAACTTTATATTCCGGTACTTGAAACTCTTATTAAGTCGGATTACTCATCAGAATCAGACAAGATACGATACAATGCTTTGCTTATCCTGGCGAAGAAGAATCTCCCGGGGTCGATTGCTCTCAACTTCTCTTTTATCCTTAATAACAACACGAAAAAAGAACTGAATGATATTCAGTCGCCCTACATTTTACTGTTTTTAAACGATATCGATTGTGAAAATTGCCTGCAAACCACAACTGATCTATCCAATTCTGATGTAATAAATTCATATATAAAAAATAAAAGCCTTACAGTGCTGTCTGTTTATACCGGTGTTGACGAAGAAGGTTGGAAACATAAAGTTGAAAAGATGCCGGCTAACTGGATAAACGGATTCGATTCAAATCAGGAAATAGCCAACGAAGAGCTATACGACCTAAAAGCCATGCCCACCCTTTATCTGCTTGATAAGGGGAAAAAGGTACTGCTTAAGGATGCTGATCTGGATGAGATCCTGTTATTCCTTCAAAACACCAAAAATTAGGTTTTTTATTGAAACACCACAAACAGGACCTTCTTTTCAAAAACAGGCCTATAAGTCCGCAATTAACAAGTAAAAAGCGATACTTTTGCATCTATTAGATAGATCATAAGGTATCCTACACTAGCAGTTAAATGAATAAACGTATTACTCTATACATCTTATTATTCGTTTTATTGAATACATTTATTCAACAAAACCTTTTTGCGAGCACAAATCATTCGCAAAATTCAATGTTGCATATCCCCACAGAAACTAAACGATGGTTCGATCTTGCTGTAGAATACGAGAAAAATGGCAAAATAGAAGAAAGTATACAAACATACAAACAGGCCCTGAATCATGCAGAATACGAAAACAACCTGCAACTGAAAGCAGAGATCTTAAATAATCTGGCAATACTTTTAAGCGGTTCCGGCTTGCGGCAGGAAGGTATTGAATTATCATATAAAGCCTACGAAGCCTATTTAATGTTGGCTGATTCAGCCAGAGCAGCTAATGTCAAAATCAATATCGGAACCGATTATATTGACGAAGGAAAGTTTGAAGAGGCCTTAAAAGTAATGCTCGAAGGGCTCGAGCTACGAATTCAATGCGGTGATTCAACTAACCTTGCAGCCTACTACCTGAATATCGGTGATGTTTATAAACAATTGAATATTGATAAAAAATGGAAGCTATTTCTTGAAAAAGCGCGAACATTGGCAGCCACCCCCAATTATGCTACATTCGACACCAAAATCTGCATCCTTAATGAACTGGGTTCGATGTACGATGACAATAAAGCATACGATCAGGCTATCAGTGCCTATCAGGAAATGTATAACCTAAGCAAAAAAGAAGGATTCATTAATGGAATGGCAACGGCTCTAAACAATCTTGCTTCCGTATACCTAGAAACAAGGCAAAATAAGAAAGCATTATTAGCAACGCAGGAATCATTAACGCTTAATAAGAAAGACAATAACTATTACGGACTCGTTTTTTCCAATAACCTCATGGGAGATGTTTACCTGGCTTTAGGCAACACTTTTGAAGCTAAACAGTACTACAAAGAGGGTATTAATCTGGCTAACAAATACAATTTTAAGACAGAGTTTGTAAATTCGTACGAAGGGTTATACAAAACATACCGAAAAGAAGGTAATTGGAAGGAGGCTCTTTATTACCACGAACAAACTCATCGTCTGACCGACTCGCTTCAAAATAACGAGCTTCAGGAGAAAGTGCTCGAAATTGAAGCAAAATACCAGGCAGAGAAAAAAGAGAGACAAATTGAATTACTTCACAATGAAAATGAATTAAAAAATGCCCGTATTAAATTACAAAACGTATATATATGGGGGGTGAGTTTTTTATTCATATTGGTTTCTGCAGGATCCGTATGGATAGTCAGACAAAAACGAATCAAGCAAAGAGCAAAGCAGGTCGAGCTTGAACAAAAACTACTCCGTTCACAAATGAACCCGCATTTTTTGTTTAACTCGCTGGGAGCCATACAAAGTTATATGCTTAAAAACGATGGACGAAAAGCCGCATTCTATTTAAGTAATCTGTCTTCGTTGATGCGCTCCATTCTAAAAAACTCCAGAGAAGAAGTTATCTCCTTGCAAGAAGAAAAAGAAACCCTTGAAAAATACCTGGTAATACACAAACTAAGGTTAGGTGAACGCTTGAATTACGTAGTCAGTGTATCAGACGAACTCGATCAGGAAGAGGTTTACCTCCCTCCCATGATGATTCAACCCTTTGTTGAAAACGCAATCATTCATGGCATCGAGCCAATGGATAAAGAGGGAATTATACAAGTACGGTTTTACAAAGACGGTAACCACCTTGTCATACAAGTAGATGATAATGGGGTTGGAATACAGGATAGCTCAAAAAATAAAAACGCAACCCATGTATCTTATGCCTTGCAGATATTTAAAGAAAGAGTAGCCAATCTGAGAAAAAGATATGACACCGAAATCCTCTATTCTATTTTAGCCAAAGACCCGTCCGTTGAATCCGGGACTTTGGTGACAGTAAAAATCCCCTTAAAATCATTTTAATCATGATAAAAACTATTATTGTAGACGATGAAATCACTTCAAGAGAAACAATCAAATATCTGATTGCCGAATACTTTTCTCATATAGAAATATCGGCTGAAGCAGAGAGCGTGGATGAAGCCGTAAACGTCATTACCAGGTATAAACCGGATTTGGTATTTATGGATATTGAGATTAAAGGAGGAACCGGCATCCAGGTTCTGAAACAATTAAACAACCACGACTTTAAACTGATATTCATTACGGCATTTAACGATTTTGCCATTAAAGCCATAAAATTCAGTGCGATAGACTATATCTTAAAGCCAATTAATGAATTTGAATTTCAGTCGGGAGTCGAACGTGCCATTGCAGCAATTAATAAACAGAATAATAGGGCATCAACCGACTCTCTCGTTGTAAATATAGAATCACTAAAAGATAAAAAACTTGCATTACGTACATCGCAGGAAATTCATCTTGTCAACTTTAATGACATAGTACATTGTGAATCCGACAATGCCTATACTACTTTTTACCTTAACACCGGCGAAAAGATAATGGTGTCTAAGGGCATCGGCGAATATGCCGAGCTACTATCCGAATATGGATTTATCAGGCCTCATCAATCTCATTTAGTTAATATAGAATACATTAAGAAATTAGATAAAAGCGAAGGGGGATATATTGTATTAAAAGATAAGACTCAGATACCTATATCCGGCCGACGAAGACAACAACTGATAGATATCCTGAACAGGATGTAATAAATTCAAAGGCAAAACAAGCGAATATATCTTTACTGCTGTCGGATTCAAATTACACCCCTGAAAATGAAAAATAAATATGTTTCTTTGTTACAGGTAACAACAACACATAGGGTTGCTACCTGTCACTAACCCTTTTCGTTTAATATATTCTAAACCACCGTTAAATTGGAATATTATAATGTTGTTCCAAAATAACACCCCTAAAAAGCTCTGCCAAATGCAGAGCTTTTTTAGTTAATGATGCTGATTAAAATACTGATGTTTGTTTCGGGTTGCCTTTCCATATTGTACTGCCTGTTGGGGACAAACATGATAACAAGCCAGACAAGAAGTACAGAATTCGCCCCAAACAGGTTTATCAACTACTCTTATATTATGAACCGGACAAGCCTTTTCGCACAATCCACAGGATATACAGCTATCCGTTGCAAAAAAAGGCTTGGCGGTAACCTGGTATTTATTAAATAGTGGATTAATAATCCGGCTCTTAAAGCAAGGCCAACTACCTTTCCTATATTCAAATACATCCGATTCTCTGGCAGTAAGAAGTGCATTGATATGGCCTACAGCCGGCACCGCTTCCGAAAGTTTTTTTTCTTCAAGCTCTTTCGGATCAGTATCAAACCCGGGCAGACACACATAATTATTGGGCATTATAACCGAAAAACCTGCATTAAAGCTCCAACCTCTTTTACCGGCCGCCTTTTTAATAATATCGACGGTAAGTCCCACCTCATCACCACAAGTGCAAACAAAAAACATATATGGATTCCGGAAGTTTTCGAAACGGATCTTATCAATAAAATCCATCACAATCGCAGGCGGAGCCCACGAATATACCGGAAACACAAAACCAATCATTTCATTGTCGGTCAGCCTATATTGAAAAGCAGCATCCGGATTGGTCATTTCATCTGCAATTGAAATCAACCTCTCATGCTGAACTACAGAAATTTCGCGAGCTATCCATTTCGAATTACCTGTGCCAGAGAAATAAAATATCATATTCTGTTTTTTATTAAATAAAGATATCACTAGTGTCCGGTTAAAACTACCAGATATTCAACTGGTTAGAACTATTCGGACTGGTTAAATTGTAATTTGTATTTATAAATAGCTCATTTATAGGCATTTTCTCAAACAAAGTCAAGCTGAAAATCTGCAATAAAGTGTAGAGCGGCGGCTCTAATTTCATTTTCTTTTTGACTATTGAGACAAGCAGATACATACAGATTGCTATCCATATTTGGGTGTACACTGCGTTTCTGCTGGTGCCATAAAAAGCTTTTATCCGAAGATGCTGTTTTATCCATTTGAAAAACAGTTCAATCTTCCATCGTTCTTTGTATAACTGAGCAATTGTAAAGGCTGGTAACTCTAAGTTATTCGTCAAGAAAACATAAATCTTGCCGGTTTCGGCATCTTGATATTTTATCCTCCTCAAATAGTCTGGATAATCTTTCTTGATGTAAAAGCCTGTCAGTTTTATAGATTGATCGTATTTGAGTCCGGTGGTCTTGTCCACCTTTCGACTATACACTCTTCTGGCAGCCATGTTATCCTTGGCCCTAGTCACGAAGAACGCGCGTTGTTCGTGGATGATAGTGTAGAACCGAAAGAAATCGACATAACCTTTGTCCATTACATAAATGGCACCAGGCTCGACTACGATATGTTCCATTACATTGACGTCGTGGCATAAACCATCCGTCAAATGTACAAATGTGGGTATGGAGCCCCGCAAGTCCAGCAACGTGTGCATTTTAACAGCACCTTTGTTTTTGCGAAACTTCGCCCATGGAAAAAGACTTAAGCACAAGTCGATGGTGCTGCTGTCCAAGGCGTACACCATGTTTTTGACATCAAGCTTGAACTCGTTATCCTTTTCATAAAGGTGTCGAGCCTCCTTGATCAGAACTTGTGCGTAGTCTGCATAAATTCGCCAATCCCGACTTTCGTTGGCCTCTGCCAATGTGGATTTAGGAACCGGCTGCTTTATGCCTGAATGATATAATTTATTGGAAAACGCTGTCAAGCAAGATTCGATGTCACGTAAACTTTCCCTATAGGTAAGTTGAGCAAAACCCATCACATAAAAGTGTTCCTTACAGGTAAAGTTCCTTACGCGATGGTTACCCTTGTACTTTTCAACACACTTGTTGAATTCATAAGTCGGTAAAAATGACATCAGTTGCGCGAAAACGGTTTTCCCTATATTCATGATTTACGGTATTTTTCGTAAATCTAGGGAATTTCCAATATTTTCAAATCGAAAAATTAAAGAACGTATTTGAAAGCCTTTATCAATGCGGGTTTCAGGAGTTTGTTAAAGTCCTTAACCGGACACTAGTGTAAAGATATATAACTCAATCCCGATTAATATATAAAAAAATCGGGTGAACCAATCCTGATTCACCCGGTTTATCTTTGTTTACATAAATCCTTGCGGAGAAAGAGGGATTCGAACCCTCGAAACCTATTGGTTTAACGGTGTTCGAGACCGCCGCATTCGACCACTCTGCCATCTCTCCAGAGACATACGTGGAACTAATCACGTTTTATAGCTGCAAAGCTATAATATTCCCCAAACATCTCAAACAATTTTGCAAACATTTTTTTATTGTCAGTATCCCAATTCAAAATCTCGTTCCACTGCAGGAACACCCTCTTTCATCCAATCGGGCATGGGCTGGTTACGCAAATAATGATCGAAGAACTGGAACATACGTTTCTGGAAATCAATCCGGTTTGCCATACGCATGGGCCAATGTACCTCGCCGGTATAATTAAGCAGCCAAGCTGGTTTCTGCAAACGCTTCAGCGCCACAAAGTACTCAATCCCTTGATACCAGGGCACATGACCGTCGTTATCATTATGCATAATCAGAATGGGAGTCTGCACCTTATCCATCGTAAACAATGGAGAGTTCTCCATATAGTTAAGCGGTTTCTGCCAGGGTGTCCCCCCTATTCTACTTTGTCCATGTTCGTATTGGAATGAACGGTTCAAACCTGTACCCCATCGAATACCACCATAGGCACTGAACATATTCACCACCGGAGCACCCGACTCGATAGCTGCAAACAAATTGGTACGGGTTGCCAGATAAGCCACCTGATAACCACCCCAGCTATGTCCTTGTGCACCGATTGCCTTCTCGTCTACATACCCCTGGGCAATCAAGGCAGAAATACCCGGCATTATACTATTATAACAACTTTCTCCCGGGTATCCATCTTTATACCGTACATCCGGATTAAAAACAAGGTAACCGTTACTGGTATAATAATGGTAATCTATGGTAGAGCGATGAGGCTCCGGCATGCGATAGCCATACAACGTCTCGGCATTCCGTTCGTAAAAGTTAACAATCATCGGATATTTTTTGGCAGGATCAAAATCAGCCGGTTTATAAACGACCCCTTCAAGCGGACGGCCATCCAACGAAATCCAATGAACCAGTTCGGCCGTACCCCAGTTGAAACCCTCTTGTTGGGCCACTCCGTTAGTCAGTTTTATGCCCTTGGCAAAATCAAGATCCGACAAATGTAGGTCCGGATACTGCTGGAAAGTCTCCACAGTATAAAGAACGGCATCCGACTTTTTAGCTTTTAACGGCGACTTCAACATATAATTCCCTGCCATCAACATGGAAGGCACAGCGGCTTTCGAAAACTGCGCACGGTAATATCCGTACCCTTTGCTCTTCTCATTGAATCCGATGAGAATCTGTCGCTTATTTAACGAAATATCCCTCTCCTCTTTGTCCAGTTTCACTAACCTGTAAGTAATCATCTCCTTACGGCCGTTCACAGTAAGATTAACCGGCTCTTTCGTTGCTCTGGGATCAAACTGCCAGATATCATACCTGTCATAAATCAGCACCTGCTTATCATCGGTTGTCCATCCCGCCACACCATGTGCTGCCGGATAATCGGGAACATCGTTATCTTCATCCCAGGCAGTAAAATTTTCAGGAGTAGTAAGTTTGTATTCCTTACGGGCAGCCATATCATAGGTATACCACGAACTATCAGGAGCATTATACCAATAGGCAAAAGTGCCCTTTGGAGAAAGTTGCATGGTAGCATTCACTGCTGATTTAATCACATCACGTACACCGGTTTCCAGATTAACCCGATACATATCCACCCGGCTATCACCTGTCCACATCCGTTCTGTATCATACGCTTTGGTTGAATAAAGCAAAGCCCATGAGGCATTTCCCTCATCGGCCAACTTCAAATCCGGAATATCTGCAGTAGCTAATTGGAACACCTGTTTCGAAGCAAAGTTATACACTGCCGTATAGGTTTTCTTCAAGTCCTTTGCCCTATCATAATCCTGTTGCGTATACTGCGTGTCTTCATCCCAATTCCAGATATGCACATTCGGTCGGTTCTCGGCAAGCACAGTCGTATCTTTCTGCTTCGGTTCGGGCGAAGTTCCGAAAAACAGTCGCGAAGAATTCCGTGAGAACTGAAGCGATTCATTTTCACTCAACACCCATCCTGCCGGAAAAGCATTATTTTTCTTATCGGCAATCAAACGAGCCTTCTCCATTTTTTCGGAAACATACAGGGAATACCCCTTGAACGTTGAATCTTTATGAGCACAATACAAGAAAGCCAGCTTAGAGCCATTCTCATCGAAAGCCATTTTTTTAAGCACCCCTTTTCCTTCAAAAAGCAACGACTTTCCTTTCTCAGGAACAAACGTATGCAGACTTACCAGCGCTTCTTTATCATTTTTGTCCGATTCCGATTTAACGAAATACAAAACATTACTCTTCTTTGCAAAACCAAAATCTGTCACCGCCGGAAGTGAATCCATTTTTGATCCGTCCAGCGACCTCACATACAAGGCAGAATCGGCCTTACTACCTCTCTGGTAAGCAATCCAATCGGCAGACTCCGACAATTTGAAGGTTCTCACAGAATCGATCACCTCCTTTTTATCCGAAACCAGGTGGTAAATCACCAACTTGTTCATCGGCATCTTATCCTCTTTAGTCTTTTTCAACTTCAGCGAATCCACCACAGCAACAGATGGCTTCAGGGTAACCAACATAAAGTTTGACGAAGCCGAAAAAGAGGCTCCTTCGGCCGAGGCAAACGAAGCTTTTTCAGCCCCAAGGTCATTATAGAGAGTCACGGACGCATCACCACGCCAAGGCTCCATCTGGCAAGCCACCCATTTACCATTATCCGATATAGTCTGCGCCGTTATACGCTTCCAACCAATCACATCTTCCCACGCCAAAGGCTTAGTCGGGACCTGTGCCTGCGAAAACAGCGCTGTACCAAGACATAAACCAAGCAAAACTGTTTTAAAATATTTCATCTGTATAAATTTTATAATCAATGAAGCTACCTATTCTTTTATCATTACTTTGCAAACCTCAGCAATGTACAAATGATGGAAATCACCCTCCGGATACCATTGGGAAATGATCTCTTTATCCAGAAAAGATTCCGCCACCATGGGCTGAACAAAAAGTTTCTTTACAAAGAAGACAGATTCAGCTTCAGCAAAATAAGGAACACCTTCTTCATCCTTACAGATTGTAAGTCCCGCTTTCGCTATTTTATCTTCGTCTCTGCCCGACACCTTACCCAGGTAAGTCAGCGCCTTCTTTTTGTAATCTTCGGCAAAAAAGGTTAGTGTAAATGTAGTAGCCTCATCTACAAATTCTTTTGTAAATCGTTGGGGACGAATTACAACATACGCCACCTCCTTGTTCCACATAATACCCAACCCGCCCCAATTGGCCGTCATCGTATTCACACTACCATCGGATTTTGCGGCTGTAACCAACATCCATTTGTTCTTGAGGTCGAAGGCATCCATGCTTGCCTTCTTCGTCTTAACTACCTTAAAGCTATTCATTTGCTTATTTACTTATTATTTAGCACAAAAATATAAATTTAATTGCACATTATATCATATAAACTCCACATCTCGCGAGTAATTTGCTTTTAAATTGCCTTTTATACCAACGTCAAACATCCTTATCGCGCGAGTAGAATAACAAAAATTATTACTACGAAATTAGAGAGAAATAATTTATATTAATCTGATAAAAAACGAAATAAACCAATGTTAATAGGTATCTTTGAATGTTATATCTCAACTGATACTGTACATGAAAAAAACGATCCATATAGAATTAATCCGTAAACTACGCAAAGGATCTCATGAGGCATTTAACGCATGCTACGACATCTACGCAGACAGACTTTACGGATTTATATTGGTGCATACAAAATCGCCCTCAATAGCGGAAGATATTGTGCAGGAAACTTTTCTGAAATTATGGAGTAATAAAGAAAAACTTACCGAAGAAGGAGATTTTAAATCCATGCTCTTCACAATCGCCGGTAATCTTATTATTGATGCTTTCAGAAAGCAAATAAATAAACCCGAATTCGAAGATTATATCAAATACTTCGATAATGAAATTGTTGCAGACAATTCATCAGAGGAGATTATCTATTATGATGAATTTCTTGAAAAATTAACTCTTTCAAAAAGGCTTCTCACAGAAGGGCAACGACATATTTTTGAACTTAGTAGGGAATCCGGACTTTCAAACAAAGAAATAGCATCAAAATTAGGCATCACCGAACAAACGGTAAAGAACCATTTGTCGGCAGCCCTTAAAACACTTCGAACAGAACTGTCTAAATACAATTATCTGTTTACATTTATTATTTAATTTATTAATAGCCAGACTTGTCAATAGTTCTTTTCAGCTCATCCCATAAATCGAACTGAATCACTTGAACAATATCAAAAACCATCAAACCATCAGACTGCATAAGGCAGATATATGCAGCATCTTCTATATTTTTATAATTTAAAGCATAAATACTCCCATACATCTTACAATCTCCCTTAAGTAACCTTTTACCTCTTGCTAAGCCATATTCAATTGACTCAGCATCTTCCATGCCATATACCTTTTCCAGATAAGTCCCTATAATAAATGCATCCAAATGCTCTGCGAATCCAGTCTTTTTATAGTCTGATGAGGCCCACGAAGGATATTCCACAGACGGATCATACTTCTTGCTTGCCCAATTCTGCCCCTGCGCATACAATGCACCATACCACGAAGCAGCCCAGTATTCAAGCTGAACAGCCGGTTTATGCATCTTGATCTCTTCTTTTGCCTTCTTTACGAAATCATGAATAACCTTTGACCGGAACTCGAACCACTTTTTAGCGTACTTTCCAAAATGACGCTGACCATCTTTCCAATAAAAAATATCATCGGGAAAGTTAGTCACTCTTTCTCCTATATAAGCTTCAAACAATTTGCGCGACTCATCTGAAAAATCTGAATCGATACTCAGATAACGGCAATAGTCCAGTGCGTATCCATCAAAGTCGTAATTCGCAACCAGTTCGCGGATAAATTTCAAAGCAAACTCCTGCACTTCAGGCAATGCCGGATTCAGGAACGCAGCCACTTTAGATGGGTCATCCATTTCTTTCAGTATTCCTTTAGACGTATGCTGGATAGATGTTTTGCCGGCCCATGAGGCATCACGGTAAACCATCCCCTCCTTAGTGTCCGGTCGGCCGGCAGGGAAAATAGTAGTAGAAACCGTCACCTTCAGGTCCCGCTTCTTCGCTTCGTCAATAAAGAACTGCAAATAATCCCACGAAAGCGTACGAGAAAAGCCACTCATCTTAGTCAGCTCCGTCATAAAAGAGGTCTTTTTATATAATACATCCCCATATACAGGACGTACATCCACCACAATATGATTAAAACCTGTCATTTTGGTTTTATCCAGGTAATAACGAATCGAATCCTGGTTTGAAAAACGCTCAAAATTGGCTTCCGCATCAAACCACAGATATTTGGGTTTTTCCGTTGTTTTTTCAGGAATCGGAGGTACAACTGTTTTTTCAACCTCCGCTCCATTACAGGAAATACTCAGAAACAAACAAAAGATAAATAATAATTTCATAATTCTGATAGCAGTTATTAAAAAGGGGACAGAAAAACAAATGCTCCGTCCCCATTTCTTGTTATTAATTATTTACTTGAAGAACCCACATTCGTTAATTCATACGCCATAATACCCGTATTCGTATCAAGCATATATACCAACGCAGTTTTACCATCCCTCTGAATCTGTACTGTAATATCGCCAGTACCATTTGTATTGCCATTACTTTTAATCTCCCAGTTTTCACAAAACGGGTTAAGAATACTATATCTTTCCGCATTTTCACTTTTATTAGAAGAAATCAATGTCGGATCATCCACACTAAATATCAACATACGGAGATCTCCCGGCCAGCTACACGAAGATGCTGCAAGATACCTCGCATGGTTAAATTCAAAATAACAGGCACCAGAAACAGCCACTTTATTAAGGAAATTAGAATTAGCTGCATTTGTAACAAATTTATGCTCACCCGCATTATCATAATAAACCAGGCCTTGCGGACTACCCAGACTTAAAGCAAAATAAGGAGTTTTACCCGTAGGCGAAGCAGCAATACCTTTTCCTCTCCACGTCCAGCTTACATTAGGAGCCTCAAACACATCCGGCATTTGCGTAGGTACACCATTAACCACCGGTATCCGTACAATTCTACTTTCCGCACCTCCATATCCATCCAAAGCTACCATTAGCTGAGCATCACCGTATGTGTCTCCGCAAATAGATAAAGAACGACCCATTCCCGTATTTTTGGTCGTTTGAATATCCGTTCCGGAAACCTGAAAAAATACTTCCGGCTCTTTGTCTAATCCAGAAGACCATCTGTAAATTTTAAAGATATCCGTTGTGTTGGCATTAATAAAGGACACGGCATGCAAGACGTCATTCTTATCAACAGCCAGTGCAAAAATATGCGACTTGTTACCAGCAGGTACAGGCACTGTTTTGTCCTTTTTCAAACCCGTACGTTTGTCATACACCAAAAAATCTTTCGTATCATTGTTTACAATAAGTTCGTCACCAACAACCACAAGCGAAGTCTGCGCATTAGTTACCCATCCCCCCAAGTCGGCTGCAGATTTAGTCCACAACTTATTATATCTGCCAAAGCCCTTTTCCAGTTCACCGTAAGGGATCTCATATATCTTAGTAACGATTACAACCTCCCGCTTCGTTACCCCGTCAGGAGCATAGACTGTAACACTTACCGGATCTGTCAAATCCTTCACGCCAGAAAGTCCCGGTACAACTTTGGCCCCTTTAAAAACAGAGCCCTGTATAACCCAATCCTGATAAGTGGGAGCCTTCTCGTCAGGGAAATAAGTCACATCAAAATAGATAGAGTCTTTATCTGCAGAGTACTTACCCTGGTAAATCTTTCCCACACCCACTCTTTGGGCGTAATCAAACTTTTGAATTTGAATTGCATTGAACAAATAATCCGTATTACTAAAGGCGACCTCGTCTTCAGCGCAGGAACTACAGAGTATTAGTAAGGCAAGTAACAAATTGTATCCAATATTTTTATTAAATTTCATAACACAGTTCGTTTAAATTATATAAATTACCACGGAATAGTTTGTTCGCAGGCTGAGTTATTATTGATCTCGGAAGATGGAACAGGTATATAATAATACTTTTCCGGGAAATGTCTGTTCGAATCGTCGCACACCACTTTCGTATACGTTAAGGCTGTTCCGTTTCGAACAATTTTAATTCCATGCGCGCGCTGACCGTCAATCACCTCTTCCGCCTTTCGCCAACGTCTTAAGTCCCAATAGCGATGACCCTCAAAAGCCAGTTCCAGCATACGTTCATCCATCAGATAAGTCAAATACACATCCAGATTTGTGCCAGAATTACGAGGAGATAAGGCACCACCACGTGTACGAACCTTATTCATATACTCATAAGCCTTTGGCATATTACCTGACTGGGCATAAGCTTCCGACATATTTAACAGCACCTCAGCGTAGCGCAGTTCAATCCAATAAGCATCACTACCAGCCTGATCAAAATTAGTGTTTCCCTCTTGTAAGAATTTTTTCATAAAATATCCGGTAACACAAGCCGGTTTGTTGGATGAAAAATCGAAGTCAACATAACCATCCTTGCCACCTACGAAAGTTTCTATCGTCCGGTTGTTCCAACGAGCACCATTATATAAAACTGAAGCGTAGAAACGAGGCTCCCTATTTGTATAAGGATCCGCTTTATGAGCAGGATTATTCCAGTTGAAATCTACGTATGTATCCCCCTCTTTGATCTGATATTTACCAACCAGCTCCTCTGTAGGGCAAGCCCAGCCTCCCCGGTCTGCCATATCTCCGGTTGGACGAAATTTCCTGTCGTGAAAATGCACATAACTCGGGGAATCAAAAGCGACTGTCAGAATCAGCTCCTTATTTGTAATATTCTTGAAGACCGAATTATAATCGGCCGACAATTCATACACTTTCAGAGCCTCCAAAGCGTTACCTGCAGCAATAACTTTATCGTATTGTTTAGCATATAAAGCACAACGCGTTAGTAGTGCATATACGGCTCCCTGGGTAATTCTACCCGTATTTTTGCTATCCCATTGAATTTTTGCAGCCAATTCCGGAGCGATTGCTTCCAATTCACTAATCACAAAATTCCACGAATCAGCTTCGGACAATCTGGCTCTTGAAACATCCTTTTCATTATCCAAACCTCCATCAACACCCGAATTATGTAATCTTGCGATCACCCCACCATGATTACGAATCATTTTATAATACAGAAAAGCACGAAGGAAACGGACCTCAGCTTTACGTACTTTTACAAATTCGGGATCCAGATGAGCAGTTTTAGAATCCACATCATACAAAAACTCATTCAACCGTTTAATTCGCTCGTAATTCCCCCACGTACTCAAAGCCCCATTGGCGGGAGTAATAAAATTTTCCTGTTGTAGAATTTTATTTTGATTGGTACTACTATTCAGATTTGAAATACTGTATTTCAAAATATCGGAGTATCCATCCGAAAACATATCTGTATAAATTTCGGCATTATCACGCAGTGCCGCATAAAGGCCTTTTACGTAAAGATCCAGGTATTCCTCGTTTTGCCAGGCAACAGCATCCGAATACTGATCACGGGGATCCACTTCCAAATTACAGGAAGAAATACATAAAGAAACCAGAAAAGCATATAGTATTTTTTTCATCTTCATCCCATTTAAAAAGTTAAATCTATACCTACACTGTACGTACGTTGCTGCGGATAGTACCCATTGGTGTTGCTTGGCATTTCCGGATCCATAAAGTCAAGACCGTCTAATGTAAACAAATTTGTTCCCGCCACGTAAACTCTCATATTCTGAGCATGCAACCGGCTAATCACCTTCTTAGGCAACGAATAGCCAATCTGCGCATTTTTCAGACGCAGATATGAACCATCCACAACCCACCAGTCGCTTGTCCAACCATTGTTTCCATTCCACGCCTGTCCCAATCTCGGGTACTTTGCATTCGTATTCTCTGGCGTCCACGAACCTTCCACCAAATAATACGGAGAGTTTCCTCCACCATAAAAAGCACGGGCAAACTCTGTCTGATCCATAACACCGTTCGGATACAAACCGCTAGTAATTACATCGCAGAATGCAGCTCCCTGAAATTGCAAACCAATGTCAAACCCTTTCCATGTAGCCTCAGCATTCAGAGAAAACATCATCTCCGGAGTATGCGATCCGGCAATACGGATCTGGTCGTCCAAATCAATCTTCCCATCGCCATTAATATCTTCGTACATTAAATCACCCAAACGTTGAACGCCTCCCGGACCAGAAGGGCGATTTTGCAACTGTTCTTCCGTCTGATACAGACCCAACGCATGAAAACCATAAACACCACCAATTGGCTTGCCGATAATATTCTTCCACATTGGTATATTTGCATTCTGAGCTCTGGACAACACTTTATTTCGGGCCCATGTAATATTTCCGTTAACCGAATAAAAGACATCTCCAACTTTATTCCGGTGTCCCAAAACCAATTCCACACCTCGGGCATCCACAGCTCCCGAGTTACGTATTGTAGGATAATTATTGGAGATAGACGGAGGATATAACCCTTCCACTTTTTCCAATATATCATGCGTATACTTATAGAATACATCCACATCGGCAGACAACAAACCATTCCACGCAACAAATTCCATTCCCACATTTACAGTTCTTGTTTTTTCCCAGGTAAGGTTGTATGATGGAACCGAGTTTGTAGTATACAAAACATATGTAGCATCAGGAACACTTCCAAAGGCATATGAAGGCGAGCCAGTAAGGGAGAAAAATCGTTTATACAAGAAATCACTGATATTATCGCGTCCCAATTCCCCTATGGAAGCTCTGATCTTGAATTTATCCACCTTCGGAAAAGCATCCTTAAAGAAAGACTCTTCAGACATTACCCATCCAGCCGAAAAAGATGGAAAAAAACCCCAGCGATAATCTTCATGGAATTTATAAGATCCATCATAGCGGAACGAAAATTCGGCCAGATACCTTTTGTTATAAGAATAATTCAAGCGACCTACATAACCGGCAGTTTTTGTATTGCTGCTCCCCCCCTTTACACTATTAGGGGTATCCTCCTGTGCGAAAGGAAGCTCGGGAATAGCATCAAGTAAAAAATTCCTCCGGGAAGCCTGGAAACTACGTCCTCTGGTTTCTCGATATTCATACAGAAATAAAACGCCCAAGTCGTGTGCGCCAAATGTATTTGCATATTCAACCGAAGGTCTCGACATTAACATCTGTCCGCTCGACGAAGATTGAAATAAAGACGAGGTCCCTGTTCCATCCGCTTGTGTTGTTGCATAAGTACCAGTAGCCGGATCATATTTAGCAACATTATACTTATTCAGAAATGTTTTGGTTTCCGTGTAGTTTTTATCAAAGCTAAAGAACATCTTTGCCTTTAGTCCTTTGATAAACGGAACCTTATATTCCAAAGAAGCAGAGCTTTCAAACACAGAACGATCATTTTGCGAAAATCCGCTGTCATTTACGCCGGCTAAAGGATTCCAGGTACTTGCACCTTCACCTGTAGCTGTTGGCAAACCATTATACTCTTTGGGTATAACAGGCAGAACGCGGATAGCCTGGGTAATAGGATTATATTCATTGTTAGGTGCAATATTAAATCCCGGATTATCCCTGTCTTCATTACGACCAGCCATATCAACCGAAAACCTAAGCTCGTTTGTTATTTGTACATCCATATTCGAACGCAGGTTATATCGTTTAAAAGAAGAATTAGGAATAATACCCTCCTGATCCATCATACCACCACTAACAAAATACTGGAATTTATCCGTTCCACCGATAATTGAAATATTATGCTGCTGCGTACCACCAAAGTCTTTAAACAATGCTCCGGTCCAGTCAGTATTACCAAGTACTCCATCCGGATCACCATTCTGTATCTTACTTATTTCCTCATCGGAAAAATATCCTTCATTGCCATCCAGTTCTCTGGCTTTATTATGCCATTTCGCATAATCAACACCATTTAAGAACTTCGGAAAGCGGGTATTTGTAGAAAATGTATACGAGCCACTATACTTTATACTTGATTTTCCGTCGGTACTACCTCGTTTTGTCTTCACAAGAATCACGCCATGCGCAGCACGCACTCCGTATACCGAAGCAGAAGCGGCATCCTTCAAGATACTGATACTCTCCACATCATTCGGATCTATCGTATTAAAGCTTCGCTCCACTCCATCTACTAATAGAAGAGGAGACGAATCGTTAAATGTACCGGCTCCACGAATAACCATACTGGATTGGTCGGAACCCGGCTGACCGGAATTTTGGGTAGAAATCAAACCGGGCAGTTTTCCTGCCAGCATATTGGTAACACTGGTCATAGGTGCTTTTACCAAATCCTTTGCAGAAATCTGGGCAATGGAACCTGTTACGTTCAATTTCTTTTGCGTACCGTATCCAACAACCACTACCTCATCCAGCCCTCTTACATCCTCTTTAATAGTAACATTAATAATCGGGGCAGATCCAACACGTACTTCCTGCGGTACATAGCCAATAAATGTAAATTGCAACGCATCTCCGTTACCTGCATTTAATTCGTATCTACCGTCCAAATCAGTAGTTGTTCCGGTAGAAGAACCCTTAACAAACACATTCGCGCCAATTACAGCCTCCCCAAATTCATCGATAACCCTACCTGTCACTTTACGTTTTGATTCCTGGGGTCCCAAATTCCCTCCGCTTTTAAGGATTACCAATGTTTTATTAGTAACCTGGTAGGTTAAACCACGCGGGCTCAACACCTGTTCCAGCACAGAGCTTACAGGTTTGTTTTTCACATTCAGCGAAATATCTTTTACTTCGGAAATTACAACATCCCGGTAAATAATTGTAAAAGACGATTGCTTCTCCATTTGCTTAAAAAACTCTTTCAGGGTAGCTCCTTTAAGGTTAATCGTCACATTTTGAGAAAGATCCTGACCGTATACCTCGGTACAGAAAAAAAATATTTGCGATAAACATATTATTTTTAGCAAATATTTAAAAAGTATATTATGCATATTGATATTAAATACTAATTTTACATTCATAAAATCTTTTTAGATAAAGGTTTAACTACTTAGCTTGTACAAGGATCACAAGTACGAACTTTTTAGATTTTGAGTCAAGGAATCTTCCACATTCTTTGGCTCATTTTCATTTATATTGCATCATTATATATTTTACATAGGCAGAACGATTTTAAGGTTTACACTTTTTTATGACAACATCATCTCCATGAATTGAATAATCCACATTATACTGTATTTTGAGAGCCTCCAGCACATACATAAGCTGTTCGCCATTAAAACTTCCCGATATTATATCCCGGGCAATTTCCGGACATTGCAAATCAATGGTAATTCCATACCAGCGTTCAATCTTATCAATCACCCTCTCCAACGGCTCCGATTCAAACACTAAACGGTCCTGCATCCACGCTGTTTCATACCCATTGTTCGTAGGCTCAATCTGTATTGTTTTAGTTTTTGTGTTATAAATGGCTTTTTGCGAAGGTTTCAATTGATATGCATGGGGCAGATTTTTGCCATAAAGCATAATACTGCCTTCCAACAGAGACGTTTCAATAAAGCTATCCTCTCCATACGACGACACGTTAAAGCTTGTTCCGAGCACTTCTATATTCAGCTCTCCTACCTGCACAATAAAAGGCTTTGATTTATCCTTTGTAACCTCAAAAAAGGCTTCGCCGGTAAGTATAACATTTCGCCTGCCGGGATCAGAAAAATCATAGACAAGCGAACTTGCCGAATTTAATTTTACCGCCGAACCATCGGGCAAAATCAATTGAGCCTTATCTCCGCTTTTCACCTCAACAACAAAAGGTCTTCGGTCTGGGGTATCGTGATAAGCAAATTGCCAAACGCCAAGCGAAACCAACAGGATTACCGATGCGGCAATTCCTCGTTTAAGCCACAACAACTGTCGGGTACGTTTTATTTCATCCTCTATGTAAAAAGAAAGATTCTGCTTTACCTGCGTTTTCGCCTGCTGATTCATTAATGGCAGCGAGTGATTTTCGTCCCAGGCAGTTTCCATTACATCCTTTAAGTCATTGTCGGGCATTTTATTCAGATTGTGTTTTAACTCTCTGAATTCATCCAGACTAAGCTTTCGAAACAAAAAGCGGAAATATAAAGAATTAATAAAATTGTTCATAAACAGTATCATTTATAAGTAACACGCAATACAATCAAAAAAGTACCAGCTAACTATACATGTTATAAAACACAAAAATTAATAGCATAAGGTTTAAAGCCAAAAAAACATCTTACTTTCAATTTAATTGCACATTCAATTTCAGAATAATACTTTTGCATTTAAAAAAAATTCAGATATGATGAACGGGCAATTGCGTATTGTAACCCTTGCAGCAAACGGCAATTTACTGGACGAAAAAGGCCAGCTCGTTACACCACCCCTTGGTTGGATCTTTCTTCCTGCGGGAGATGCCGGAGTAACCAGAAAAGTAAGTGCAACAGGAATCTTCTGGCGGGTTCAGGTAAAAATGGGAAGACGAATCATTTCCAAAGGGCTTTGGGCACCTAAAGATACCATCGAACAAGCCAAACTTGAGATGAAGCATCTCCGCGAAACCGAGACCTTTCACAAAAAAGCCGAAGCATCCAAGCTTCGCCGTGAAAAAATTCAAACGGCCTATGTGGATGATTTTTGCAAACAAGTAAGATCCTTTCTCAACTTTCATCCATGCTATGCAGAGCAGGAAGCAAAGATTGCCCGGTTGGTAACCCTCCATGCCACACCCGTAGGAAGTGGAACCGTAGCCCGAACATCTACCATTCCGGTCGAAGAACGGGCAGCAAAAGCAGTTATCGCCTGGATGCGCCATAAAACCACGGCTTACGATCAAATGCCGATTGCACGTATTAAAGGAGAACGCCGCCGCATACGCAATGTATTGGCCCAGCTATCGATGGAATTGCTTGATTCTTACCGCAAAGGAAACCCAATCAGTCCGGATTGCCCTCTTATGGCCTCCCTTAAATTACAACACTTAAACGTGTAAAATATGGCACTTTTGGAATGATTTAAGAATATATTTCATTACATTTGCATCAAAGAGGTAATATATTGCACTATGAAGCTGTATGAAACAATAAAAGAGAGGCGTGTATTGTTGGGGTTAACTCAGCAGGACTTAGCAGATATCTCGGGCGTAGGGCTGCGTACCATTAAATTGGTGGAATCATTAAAGGGAAACCCCTCCATTGATGTTCTTTCCAGGCTTGGAGATGCACTAGGTCTGGAGCTGGTATTTAGAATTCGGCAAACAGATAAATTATGAGAAAAGCAGTCGTATATTCCAACCAGATGTTGGCAGGTCATCTCACAGAAAATGATGATAACACCTTTACGTTTGTTTACGATAAAGAGTATCTTGTATCACCCGGGAGTGATGCTATATCGCTCACCTTGCCATTACGTACAGAGCCATACCAAAGCGACACCTTATTCCCCTTCTTTTTCAATATGCTTTCCGAAGGAGACAATAAAGCAATTCAATGTCGTAGATTGAAGATAGACGAAAATGATTTCTTCGGACTCCTACTGGCAACAGCAGGCATCGATACTATTGGAGCAATTACCGTAACTAAAACTACCTGATTATGTTTGAGATTAAAAACTGTCCGGGCACGCTTGCGCCCAACTATGCTACATACAGCACTACGGCATTACGCAGACTTTTTGGAGGGAAAAAGGTGAGTCCATTTATGGAATTGTTGTACGACAATGAAGACACAACGGAAGAGATTGTTGAAAATATAAAAAGGATATCCATTTCCGGAGTACAAGAAAAGCTGTCTGCTATTATTCGAAAAGGCAAAATATGCCTGACTCCCGAAGGCGAACAGGGACTATATATTATTAAACCAGCACCATCCAATAAATCCCTGAGGTTCCGAAACCAGATACCGGCCAATGAACACCTAACCATGCAGATTGCCAGACAGGTGTTCGCTATTGAAACGGGCGAAAATGGTTTATTGTTTTTTCAGGACAATACACCAGCCTATATAATCAGGCGATTTGATATTGCCCGGGATGGAACTAAAATAAAACAGGAAGATTTTGCATCCCTGCTTGGCAAGACCTCGCTAACTCATGGCGGATCATTTAAATATACGGGGAGCTACGAAGATATAGCAACCTGTATAAAACGCTATGTGGCTGCATGGCAGGCAGAAATGGCTAAGTTTTTTAAACTGGTTGTATTCAACTATCAGTTCTGCAACAGCGATGCTCACCTAAAAAACTTTTCTTTGCAGCAAACCCCCGATGGAGATTATTGCCTCTCTCCTGCTTACGATTTACTAAATGCCTCACTCCATGTAAAAGATTCCGATTTTGCACTTGAAGAAGGTTTATCACCAAATCTGGTTAAGTCGGATGTATATTCCCGCACCGGACATCCCTGTAAAGAAGATTTTGAAACCTTTGGGAAATTGATAGGATTGAATGAAGTCCAGGTCCAGAAAGCCCTGCATTCTTTTACTGGTTCAGACGAGCAAGTGAAGCTATTAATTTCAAATTCATATCTGGATGAACGATCCAAAAGAATGTATCTCCGCACCTACGAAGAAAGGGTAAGCCGCTTTAACCGGATAAATTAAAATACCCACCATTTTCGTGAGGTCGCGAAAATGGTCATTTGCAAAGCGAACATCAGCAACGCCTTCTACTATTATTTTCACAGGTCGTTTCACAATCAGCTTCGTATTTCTATTTCATTTTCAATAGCATTAGTAAATCCCTCGTAGTTATATCGATAGGTTTGAAAACCCTTTAATTTAGTATTCGCAATCGTATAGCTATTAACCCAATCACGGTATTTGGCATTAGATTCTTTCCGAAGAATTTCATTTAGACATTTCAAGGTTTCCATACTATGGGTGGTAATAAATAACTGAACGTTTGTCACCTCGCTAATTACCAAAATACATTGCCATAAAAGCTTATAAGCCGAATAGTGCAAACCGTTTTCAATCTCATCAATTAAAACAATCTTACTTTCAAGATTGGCAATCGTTGAAACAATATTTAAAAAACGACGGATACCATCCCCTGCTGCATTTATTTGTACCAACTCATCAATGCCTTCCATATCCAGATAAATACCATCGGGTAAAACCTTTATGGCTTTCACTCTATCGTCAAAACGTTGAATAGCCTCAAGAACAATATGATCTTTCTTCTTTTTAACTAAATCAGAAATCATCGCTAAAGAAAGCCCTTCACCCATATGCGATGAAATAAATGTGCCATCCAGACCATCTGGCGAAACAGTCGAAAATAAAGTTGTTTCACTACCCCCTTCTATCGTAAGAGAAACAGAAGAACTTGTTTCTTTATCCTGTATTTTAGTAATTCCTTTTAGTTCCACTCCCGATAAATCCTGTGTAGGAGATGACACCAAGGGAGAACCTCCCCCCTGCATAGATGTTTTCAGAATGGGTTTAATCTCCAGTTTCCGAAAACTGTCTGCGTCGTAATCTCCCATAATAACAGGATGAGCAATCATATCCATATTATGGAACATTGATTTTAGAAAACCTGATTGTCCTGGCTGCATACCCCGCAACTTATTAATTGAAGAAGGTAACGTAGGATTATGCAATCCAATCAAAAGAAGTATCCCCTCCAGAACAGACGACTTTCCGCAATTATTTTTCCCCATCAAGATATTAATGCGATTAAATCCTTTCAATTCGATGGAGTCAAACCCTCTGAAATTTTTTATCCTAAGGTTTTTAAATGATGCCATATCAATGTATCTTATATTTTATTGCAATAAATATAGTTGTTAATTCTGACATTTTAAGTTAGAGGATTAGAAAGTTTAGGTATTCTGGAAACAAGCATCTATTTAAGTCTTTTCACAGCAAATTTCATTTAATCATGCACACTCTCTTGAATCGTTCTACTAAAACAATGACTCACTTATATTTGGAAAACAACTTTGTTTTTTTGATATAATCAATCACATCTTTAGGGTCTAAGTTTACTGTTTTTAATTGCTCTTTGTTCTTTATCGTATATGCAAGAAACAGGAAAACAAACACCCATGAATATACATCTTTGAGATCGAAAACGTACAATGGTTTTAAATAGATATAATCAAGCACTCCCTCAGCCCAAATTACGTTTCCTATTAGCGCACAAAGTAATGCAGACACCTGAAATACAAAGGCTGTATCTAGTAACCACGAGAAAGTGTTATCCAATTTGATTTTAAAGGAAATATAAATATTTGTTACAACCACCTGCAAAACAACATATAAAACGATGTGAGGAATAAAGCCTATATCAATATTTAATTTTTTATTAAGCAGGTCATTTATGTAGCTGTAATTAGAGTTAAATACAGGCGCGAATTCAAACAATGATGGTATTATTTCAAACCGCACATCCATATAATAAGCATGGATAACTAATTTTACGAGTTGATCTATTGTCGTCAACAATAAAATCCATAAAATTATTTTTGTTTTTTTATTCATACCGCTCATTAATGGTTTCAATTCTTTAGCCTTAATTCATAACAATATTGATTCGAATTTATAACACTCTTAATCTGCGTCAGTCACAAATAAACTACCTGGTGGTTTTTTCTTTGAGAGCTAACAAAAACGGGAGTTCGGAGTATAATCCGTGCTTTTCGTTTTCAAATATAACACTTATTTTAACAATACAAGGCATATCAATTGATTAAAATAGAGTGTTTTTTATTATCTGATAAATCAACAAAAAAGGACTTATAAATACTGCACGCTAAGTGGTCGCAAAGTGGTCGCTTGAAACGCTGTGCCCATGCGGGTTCTGAGAGATTACGTTGCACAACTTGCACGCATCGTGCACGCCCTATCTTATTATATTAATAAAAGAATAAAAGAAGGATACTTAAAGTATCTATTGAAGAGGAAGAAAATGACTGATGTGTACTGCAAAAGTAGCAATATCTTTTCCAAATGGCAAATGGTCTGCGATAATTAATAACAGATGCCGGAAGTTGCCATTTTTACATGAACCGCAATGCCTGCAAACGGGTTATATAACATAATCAACAACGCTATGAAAGCATTTATTCTTACGAGTGTCCTTTTGGCTTTGCCTTTTTTTACGGCTTGTTCTCAGGCTGAGAAGAAAAATACAATCAATAAGCAGACGGTCCGATCGCTCGATCTGGACCGGTATCTGGGTAAATGGTACGAAATTGCCCGCTTCGATCATCCTTTTGAACGGGATATGGTGGGGGTGACTGCCGAGTATTCACTGCGTCCGGATGGGAAAATCAGGGTGCTGAACAGTGGGTACAAACCCGACTTTAACGGAAAGTTTAAAACGGCGGAGGGGAAGGCCAGAAGGCCGGATCCTAATGAACCGGGTAAACTGGAGGTCTCTTTTTTCCTTTGGTTTTACGGCGAGTATAACATTCTGGAACTGGACGAGCAAAATTACAGCTATGTTCTGATAGGCAGCAGTTCGGATAAATACCTCTGGATATTAAGCCGTACGCCGCAGTTACCGCATGAAACGGTGAATATGCTGCTGGAAAAGGCCAGGGAAAGAGGGTACGATACCTCCAAACTTATTTGGGTAAAGCAAAAATAACAGCCTGTTGGTCTGCCTATTTGATGTTTGTTTGAAAAGGAATGCCTACTTTTACACCCATCAAACAAACAATAAATGAGATCTAAAGATTTGAAAGCGGCTGGCACGGCCAGATTATTAGTTATAGGTGAAGATTCAAATCTGCAATGGTCTGATACGGCAACCGAATATGCGATGTTTGCCGACTACTATTTTCGTCGTTTCCCCGAGGATCATGGCGAACGAAGCCGCAATGTGGAGGCGCGCGATTTATTTAATCACATCATGTATGTTACACTCAATTCGGTCAAGCCGGAGGATATGTATATTACAAATCTTTGCAACGATTACGTGGAACCTGCCCCCAAAGGGAAACGGGTGCTGATTAAAGAGGAAAAGGCCCTGAAGGGTGTGGAGCATATTAAATGGATTCTGGAACAATATCCTACCATCGAATGGATTCTCCCAATGTCTCTGCAGACCAATTACTGGCTTCAGAAAGTGGGGTTCTATGGAGGTGATGAGGCGTTTCTGCATGGTGCTCAGCCACGTCGCGTAGGGATTGAGTGCATTCAGCCCTATTATCAACCGGTTGACGGGAAGGCCTTTGCAAGTATTTGTGGAAACATATACGATGCCAACGATTATCCTGCAAAAGTGATTCCGATTCTGCCGGCAAAGGATTATCCTTTAAAGGGGTTGAACGAGGAAAAATATGGAAAAGCATACGAAAGATTGCGTGCCAGTTTCCGGAAGTAGAGCTTAACACCCGCAATCAACAGGTTATTTATCATTAATATCTTGTAAATTATTTTTTTCCCAATATACTTTTGTATCTTTGCCTTAAGGGAAGTATTTGTTCAACATATGGACACTTTGCATTCAACAATTGTTAAACGCAAGTTATCCATATGTTGACTTTGCGTTTGACAATTGACAAACGAATACTTGCCTTAAGTTTTACAATTAGTTTCCTTAATCTTTTCTAATATTTAATCATTACATGAGTGCTAAGTATAAGCTAACAGAAAATCCTCCTGCATCAGCAAAGAACGGAATACAAAACTTACATGCCCGTATTGTTCCTTCACGTACGGCAACAATTGATGACCTGGCTGCAGAGATTTCCACTATATCCACCTTTTCATCGGGCGACATAAAAGGGTTGCTCGAAAGTTTCACCCAAGTGGTTACCAATCGCCTTAAAAACGGCGAGAATGTAAACCTGGACGGACTGGGATACTATTCCGTTTCGCTGGATTGTCCCAAAGATATCACCAGCGAAAAGCGGATACGTGCCGAATCGATACGCTTCAGGAATGTGAATTTCCGCTGCTCAAATAAGATGAAAGCAAGTCTGAAGTCCATGAAGCTGGAACGTGTACCTGCCGTAAAGAAAAAAGAGTTTACCGGAGAGGAGCGTTTGCAGCGGATTATAAGTAAAATGAATGAGCTGCGCACGGTTACTTGTACCGACTGTATGGGTGTGAATCAGTGTTCACGCTACATCGCCTTGCAAGACCTTAATACGCTGATCGAGAGTGGAAAGATAGAAAAACTGGGCTACGGAAAGAACGTATTGTATATGCTGCGTCCCTGATTCCGTTGGTGACAGATAACAGATGATTTGGATCTGTCACACCCATCTGTCATTTCCAGAACCCTTATCCACAAAGGGATCTGAGCCATTTTATGAGAGATGACAGATGAAATTGACATTTATTCGTTTTAAACAGGAATGTTAATCCGTAAAATGTATAAATAAAGCCGTAATTTATATAAGTGGTTCACCAAATAAGCTACTAATTTTGCATTATCAAAAATCTAAAAATGGGAGTTATGGAAAAGAACAATCGGAGAGATTTCTTAAAAGCAGGTGCTTTGTTAAGCGGGTCGGTCATACTCTCGCCGGCAATCGGCAAGGCACAGGGTTCCGAAAACGGGTTAAGCATGCCTGCTAACACGGATGTAAAGTACCGTACTTTAGGCTCGGGCAGTCAGGCGCTTAAGGTTTCGGCATTGGGACTGGGTTGTATGGGGATGAGCTATCACCGCAGCTTTGTGCCCGATAAGAAAGCGATGTTCTCCATGCTTCATAAGGCATACGATTTAGGTGTTACCTTTTTTGATACGGCTGAGGCATACGGACCGCTGGTAAATGAGGAGCTGGTTGGCGAAGCTGTTTCTTCTTTCCGCAAAGAGATTGTAATTGCCACTAAGTTTGGATTTAAAAATGGCCGGCCGAGCGAAGGGTTGGACAGCCGTCCGGAACGAATCAGGGCCGTGGTGGAGCATTCGTTGAAAAGCCTGAAGACTGATTATATTGATTTACTTTACCAGCACAGGGTTGACCCGGCCGTTCCCATGGAGGAGGTTGCCGGAACGGTTAAAGATTTAATACAGGAGGGGAAGGTTAAGTACTTCGGGCTAAGTGAGGCCGGCGAAGCCAATATCCGAAAGGCGCATGCCGTGCAACCGGTGACTGCTTTACAGAGTGAATATTCGTTGATGACCCGCCAACCGGAAAAGGATGTGATTAACGTATGCGAGGAGTTGGGTATCGGGTTTGTGCCCTACAGCCCGTTAAGCCGGGGGATGATTACCGGTTACCTTAACGAGCGTTCCAAATACAATCCCAACAACGACAACAGGCCCACCCTGCCCCGTTATCAACCGGATAATGTGATTGCCAACTGGCCGTTGATAGATACCCTGAAGGCATTTGGAGATCAGCGGGGACTAACGGTTGCTCAGGTGGCTTTGGCCTGGTTACTGGCGCAGAAACCGTTTATCGTTCCAATTCCGGGCACTACCAAATTGGCCCATCTGCAGGAAAACATGTGGGCGGCCGATTTTGAATTTACTGCCGAAGAACAGCAGAGCCTTACCGACCAGATTAATAAGATCAAGATCGTTGGCGAAAGATATACAGGTATATCTGCTCAGCAAACGGCCAAATAATCAGTTTTTTTGCTTTCTGAAATCGATGGGCGAAAGACCGGCTTTACGTTTAAAGAACTTCCCGAAGGAAGATTGATCCGAGAAGTGTAGCAGCGAAGTTATCTCCTGGATGGAGAGCTTCGAATGCATCAGTAATGTCCTGGCATCACTGTAAAGCATTTCGTAGATAAAGTCGGTCACCGTCTGTCCCGTTATCCGTTTTACGATATGTATAAGGTAATGATCCGAGATATTCAGCCTCGAGGAATAGAAATCTACCTTATGCTCCTTTCTGTAGTTTGCCACCAGTAATTCGATAAACGATTTGATGATGCTTTCGTAGCGGGTAAGGTTGGCTTCGGTCTCCAGGTCGGAGGTCCGGTCTATCATATTGCTTAAATCCAGGTAGAACCCGAAAAGGCAATTTAAGATAATCTCCTTGTGATACAAATGCTCTGCATCTTCTATAGCATCATTTACGGACGTAATTCGTTTGTACAGCAACTCCGACTGGTGGGTACTGATCCGCAACACCGGCATATTAAACATCCTTACCCCATACTTGATCCGTTTATAAATCATATCGGTGGAATCCATATCGTCCATAAAATCTTTACTTACAAACAGGCAGATACATTTAAAATCGGCACTGCAGTTGTCGAAGTTAAACATGTGTGAGGCCGATAGCAAAAGCAATGTATCCGGCTCTACTTTATGGAATTTATAGTTGATACATGCAGTCGCATTTCCGGATAAGACCAATATGGCAATGGAAGCATTTAAATACAGCGGAACAGAAAATTGAGATAAAACATCGGTTGAATCGATTGTTGTACAGTTTATCTTTACTCGTATGTCGGTTGGAGATGTACCTGAAGGAAGCAGCTCGCTGATGTTTTTAATGTGAATTTTGCCTTTCATTCATCAAGATTGAAATGAGGTGCAAAAGTAGTTTTTTTTCTTTTTATGTCCAAATTAAACCAATTCTGCACAATTAGAGATTTCGTGAAGTTAGTAAGAAACCCGACCTTTGCACCCGTCATTCTAAAACACTTAACAAACTGAAATTTAAATATATATGACGAAATTGAAGGTTACTTTTTTACTGATTCTATTCATACACAGTTCCCATTTTTTATTTTCACAACGTGCTGATAGTAAATTGATGAGCATCCATTGGAATCGTCGCCGTTGCTGCAACAGGCCAAACTGGGCATCGAAGAATCCAGACACAACGAAAAGATAGTAAATGCAGAACGTCTGCCTTCGGTGGCATTGATAGCCGGAGATCATCTGGACGGCCCTATCACCATCGAGGTGCCTCCCATCAACAAAAACTTTAACTACTGGTACGTGGGTATCGGTATTAAATACAACCTGGCCTCGCAGTACAAAACCAGTAGTAAATCTCGACTTGCCCGGTATTCGTATCAAAAGGCGGTGGAGAACGAGCTGTTGCTAAGGGATAATATCCAAACCCTGGTAAAGGCTTCGCATGTAAGATTCGCAGAGGCATTCGCTATGTACGACACGCAAAAGAAGAGCCTCGAACTGGCAGAACAAAACTATGATGTGATAAACAACCGCTATCTGAACGACCTGGCTCTGATTACCGATATGCTGGATGCCGGCAACTCCAAGCTTAGCGCCGAACTGCAGGTGGTGTAAGGAGACGCAGACGGCCCATGTGAAAGAGGGACAGCCGGTGGAGATAGAGGTGGATGCCATTCCGGATGTAATCTTCAAAGGGGTTGTGAGATCTATCTCCAGTGCTACGGGGGCCAGCTTTTCATTATTCCCTCAGGATAATTCGGCCGGTAATTTTGTAAAGGTTGAACAACGGATTCCCATCCGCATCGAATTTACTGCCGAGAATAAAAAGGCCGACCTGGAACGTTTACGTGCCGGAATGAATGCCGAATGTATTATAAACTATTGATATGCACGAATCAGGTCCTTTTACTTTACCGGCTATCCGCGATTTTGTTCCGAAAAAATGGAAACCGTGGATAATGATTGCCATCGTTATCGTATTTCAGCTTTCCGGAGGGGTTTACCTGGCTTCGGTAGCCGAGATGGTTGGTTCGCTGGCCTTGCTGCATGAAGATATCATGATGGCGGGTTATGCCTCCCTTGTGGGAATGTCTCTTACATTTGCACTGCTCATCGTAATCGACCTGTTGCTTGCCCCATCGCATCTTTTTGAACACATTTTGATGGAATCAATCCTGGGATATGATGCTTTGCACGTAAACTCGCTCAATTGGACAGCCATATTAGGTACGGCTACCGGGGCTTTGTTCACCTATCAGCTGTTTGCTTTGCGTAAATGGAGGTACAAGACGATGACGGTTATTGGATTTGCCTGTATTCTGGGGTATCTGGCGATCAGCTACTTTACCATCGATTATAACTTGCCGAAACAGGCGTTTATCCTGCCTGTTTTCTTACGGTCGTTCGGTTATGTAATTATTGCGATCTGCTTTCTTACCTCTTTGTCGCGGGTGCCGTTCCAGAATTTCTTTCAGGCTCTTACAATCCAGTCTTTTGTAAGTGCGGCTTTCGGGTCGGCTTTGGGCGATTCGATAGTGGGACATGCGTTACAGGTTGTAACCAAAAAGAATGCAATGCTTCTGAGTGCCGGCTTCGACCATGTAAATCCCGCCTCGTATAAATTGCCGGCAGGAGCGCTTTACGGTGCACTTCAGCAGCATGCGTTGCTGATTTCGATGAAGGAACTGTACGGATGGCTTTTGATGATCGGACTTTTCTGTCTGTTTGTCTTCATGGTAAAAGAAAGCTCCCTTCGTCCGAAGTATGCCATACATCCCAAATTCAGAACCATTCGTCGCGCAATAAAGCACGAACTAAGAGAAGACGCCGAATAAATATCCCCACATCAGGATTGGTAACGGCATACACTCATGCATACATAGTGCCTACACTTTTACGGCGTGAAATATCCAAGCTCCGGTTGACTAAAGATTTACATCTCTTTAATCGGCCGGAGCTTCCTTTAATATCCTTTGGTTGTGGATTATGAAGTAGTATCAATTGGTAGAATTATTCTGTTTCACGATGTACAAAATTGGAAGTTCGTTTTTTTATAAGCCATTTCCCGTTCTGCTTCACGAATTCATCTTTGTAAATGGTATACATGGTAATTTTTACAGGATTTTCGTTCTGATTACCGATCAATATAACACGGCAATATGAAGTTGCTTTGGCAGTAGTTGCCGTAAGTTCATCAATTGTTTGTTGTCCGTTTTGATGATAGACTGTTTTAAAGTTGGATAAGAACCCGGAAAATGCATCGAACAGCTGTTTTCGCCCTTTTAAATAGGATGATAATGCTCCGTCGGTATACGATTGAACCACCCCGTCTTCGGTAAAGAGCTGAACCTGTTTCTCGATCTCTTTAGTATCGGCAAGGTTAGAGAATACATCTACTACCTCTTTGATAGCCATTTTATCTTCAATTGTTTGAAGACTGCTAACCTCCGTGTAGTCGCTTAAAACCTGGGAACAGCTAAATGTTGTAGCAATGAATGCTACGAATAACATGATTTTCTTCATCTGATTATTTTAATAAAGTTATAGAATATAACCCGTTGGCGGAATTAAATTAGTGCATATTTAATTTGTCCAATGGGTTTGTTATTAATCTTGTTTATATATTGAAGGATTGTAAGTGCACTAATTTTCCCCGTAATTCTGGTAAACAATCCTTCTGTTTGTTTTGCGTAATTTCTGATTATCATAAATTGATCGCATAATTGTGCAAAAAGCGTTTCAACCCTTTTCCTTGCTTTAGCAAATGGACTAAATACAGGTTTCCAATCTTTTTGATTCGACCGATATGGAACTTCCAACTTGATATTAGCTTTTTCAAATAAATCAAGTTGTATGGCTGCTCCAATATATCCACGATCACCGATGATGGTGCAATTCTGAAAGTTACACTTTACGTCTTTCAAATAATGAATGTCGTGAACACTCGCCTTTGTCAGGTCAAAAGAGTGTATGACACCGCTCAACCCACAGAGAGAATGTAATTTATATCCGTAATAATGTTTACCCTGTGAAGCACAATAGCCATAATTGGGAGCTTTATCATAATTATTCTTTCCCATTTTACAACGTTTTGACCTTATGGGACGACAGACTTCAATTGGCATAGAATCAATACAGAAAATAGCTTCTCCACCATCAACTTTTGATGCAATTCTTTCACGCACCTGATTACATAAGCCGATAGTGAGCTTCCTGCGATCATTATATTGACGACGGGATATGAGAGAAGAAAAATCATCTTTGTATTCATTTAATTTAGAAAACAAAAAGCTTTCACTATCTATACCTATTGATTCGGCAGCAAGGCTTAAACTGATCACTTCTAAGTCAGAGAACTTCGGGACGACTCCTCTGCGAGGTATATTCCCTTTTTCGTTTACTAAATCAGCAGAAAACATCTTGCATATATCAAGAAATTTAGCGAATATTGCATATAAGTTGTGCATAATTGAGCTGTATATTAATAGTTTGATCACCATTAAAATACTAATAATCAATGATATGCACAACTTATTTCCTGACATTTTTTAGTGAATTAATTCCGCCAACGGGTGAATATACTGTTTATTTAATTTTATCGGGTAACGGCGTTTTGCCATTTGTTCCTTTTGATGATGTACCAAGGCTCGTTCCAATATCGTGTGATGCTTTCAATCCTTCGGGAGCTCTGTTTCCAAATACCTCCATAGCAGCGAACCCGGATTCTAATTCATCTATATCGCTAGTTTGTAAAATTACCTTATGTGCATCTGTATTTTCTCTCATATGCGTTATTGATCTTGTTCCGGGAATGGGTACTATAAACGGTTTTTTAGCCATCAGCCAGGCCAATGCAATCTGACCGGAAGTAGCTTCGTATTTCTGTGCCATATTCTCCAACAACGTTACTATCGGACGGTTCTTCACCAAGGCTTCAGTCGTAAACCGGGGGAAATTTAAGTTTTTACGGATATCACCTTCTGCGAATGGAAAATCCGAGGTAACCTTTCCTGTTAAATATCCCATTCCAAGTGGAGACCAGGGAACAAAGCCAATGCCCAGTTCTTCACAAACAGGAATTACTTCGGCTTCCGGATCGCGGGTCCAGAAGGAAAATTCATTTTGGATAGCTGTTACTTTGTGTTCTTTATGAGCCCTTCTTATGGTTGCGGCTCCGGCTTCTGATAACCCGTAATACCTCACTTTGCCCTCCTTAATGAGTTCGCCCATAGTACCGGCTACATCTTCAATCGGAACCGTGGGATCAACACGATGCTGATATAACAAATCGATCCTATCGGTTTTTAATCGCTTCAACATCCTATCCACTGCAAGCTTGATATGTTGCGGACGGCTGTTAAGACCGCCTTTTAGCTGTCCGGTTTCAAAATCAATATCAAAGCCGAACTTACTCGCTAGTACAACCTCATCCCGAAATGGCTGAAGAGCCTCACCTACTATCTGTTCGCTAATATGTGGCCCATAAATTTCTGCTGTGTCAAAAAAACGGATACCATATTCGTATGCATTTCGAATGAGCTTAACTGAGTCTTCTTTACCAGGAGAATTACCGTATGCCCAAGCAATATTCATACAACCAAGTCCAAGCTCTGATACTTCAAGCTCTCCAAGTTTGCGCGTTCTGAGATCTGTTTTGTTTTTCAAGTTATTATTTATTTGAATGTTATCATTTTCAACTGTATTACTTAATCTATCTGTCTGACCGAAGGAAAACAACGGAGCACCTAAAACCAAACCTGTACCAACAAGTCCGGATTTTGCTAAAAAATCTCTTCTGTTTAATTTACTGATGTTTGATTTCATACGTGTAATTTATTAAAGTTATTATCATGAACCTACTGATACAAAAGTACTTGCTAATTACCAGAATAGTATAACACATATTACGTCAACATTTTCACAAAATTCTGATTTCCGATTAAAATTAGTAAGTAACTACAATAATTATATAAATCAAAATAGTATTTTTACAATTATTACTGAAATAATGAATTTCTATCACTCCATGAAAAAACAAGAGAACGAAATTATTGTCGTAAAAAGTTTGGATAACGAAAATATCCCAACTGATTTCCAGAAAAACTATTTCACCCACATTATTTGTCATCATGGCACCGGTCAATTCCGATTGAATAACACTGTTTATAAATTCTCACCTAATGATATTGTAATTCTTATTCCATCTTTACAAATTGATGATATCCTTTTTTCGCCTGATTTCGAAGCTACGTATCTTTTAATATCCTTCGGACTGATGAGCAATAACAATCCCGATATCGGTTGGGGAATAAAAGGATTTATGTTTTCCAAAGATAATCCTGTAGTCTCGCTTTCAGAAACAGATAAGGAGAGATGTCTGCGTAACTTTTTCTTATTAAAGGAGAAGTACGAAGATACCTATCATCGGTTCAGAAAAGAAATTGTCAATCTTCAGGTACAAATATTTGTAATGGAAATGTGGCATATTTTTAATGAAAAAATGGAAAAAAGAATATTGAGCAACGAGAAAGGTTCTATTTTCGAAAAGTTTTTGCAATTAGTTCAGATGCATTGCATGCAACAACGGGAAGTAGAATTTTATAGCAACAAACTTTGTATCACGCCCAAATACTTATCCGAGGTTTGTAAGAAAACCAGTGGAAAGACCTCGTCTGAATGGATACAGAATTATACTACACAGAACCTGATTATGCTGCTTCGGAATAGAGATCTTAGTTTTACTGAAATTGCTGACACGATGAATTTTTCGAGTCAATCTTTTTTCAGCCGGTATGTTAGTAAAACACTTGGTGTTACCCCCAGTCAGTTCAGGCTGAGATTAAACGATTGAATACTAATAGATTTATAGGATACAGATTGGAAATGGAATCACAAATGGCATTGAGGGATGCGGAGATATTCCCGTCAGACAGGGTGTTGAAGGATACACTTGGTGATGTGTACGACGTGCTGGAATCTTTTCTGGCAACGATTACAAACGAAGCCTATCTTTTAAACATTGAATGGAGATACTACAACGATGGCAAAGCCTGGCTCTGCAAAGTACAACATAAAAAGAAGACTATTTTGTGGCTTTCGGTGTGGGAAGGCTTCTTCAAGGTGAGTTTCTTTTTTACCGAAAAGCACCTCGAAGCAATCGCTGCACTTGATATATCGGAAGCCATCAAAACAGAGGTTGCCTCTTCAAAAGCTGTAGGCCGACTTATCCCCATGATTTTCAATATAAACAACGCAAGTCAACTGGAGGAATTGCTGACTGTTGTCCGCTTTAAGAAGACACTGAAATAGGCGTTTAATATGTAATAATTTATACTAAAGATGATGTTTACGACACTCGACAATGTAAGAAAATTACTGAAAGACAATGCTGATCCTAAAATCCTTGCTTCATCCGCCCGCTATCACAAAGAAGGCGAAGCTCCCAAAGTATATGGTGTAGGAATGGCAAATGTTGGTAAAATAGCCAAAGAGGCTTTTAAACAGATAAAACATTTACCTAAGCAGGAAATATTTGAATTATGCGAAGGACTTTGGCAGACAGGCTATTTGGAAGAATCGGTTGTTGCTTGTGTCTGGGCCGAATCTTTACATAAACAGTACGAGCCTGCCGACTTTAAGATATTTGAGCATTGGGTACACGATTGTGTGACCAATTGGGCCGATTGCGACACACTATGTAATCACACTGTGGGCAGTTTCGTTACAATGTATCCCGAATATGTGGCTGAACTAAAAAAATGGGCTAAATCGACCCGGCGGTTTGTAAAACGTGCCGGAGCAGTAACGTTGATTATCCCAGCCAGAAAAGGCTTGTTTTTAGAGGATGTATTTGAAATTGCCGATATCCTGCTGTTAGATAAAGACGATTTAGTACAGAAAGGCTACGGATGGATGTTAAAAGCTGCCAGTGAAGCTCATCAAAAAGAGGTGTTTGATTACGTAATGGCAAATAAGTCTGTTATGCCTCGCACTGCCCTGCGTTACGCTATCGAAAAAATGCCTGTCGATTTAAAAGCAGAAGCAATGAAGAAGTAAAATTATGAATTATAACATATCCATCATAAGTGAAAATTACTAATCTTGAGGAAAAAGACAAGTCGTACATTATTGTTTTTTTCTCAACAAGATTTAGCGGATTATACAGGATTAAGTTAATGAATTATCAAAAGTTTTGTCAAAAAAATTCGAAAGGCTATATACTTAATACATAATTTGTACTACGACCTCCATCTTCAGCTTTGCATAGAATATCTTTTACCATCAAATCCTTGATGTCATTAAGTGCTGTATCTGCGGAGCATTTGGTTATTTTAGCCCACTTTCCTGAGGTTAATTTGCCATCAAATCCATCAAGCAATTTATTGAGCATCGTTCGCTGACGCTCGTTAAGTGATGTTTGAGCGTGTGTATCCCAAAACCGAGCTTTAGTCAATATAGACCCCAATAGTATTTCAGTTGATGATAAAGCTCCGTTAAGGCACTTTATAAACCATAGTAGCCAGTCGGTTATTTCTCCATTACCGTGTTGTGTACGTTCTAAAATATCATAGTATGTCTTTCTTTCATTTAGAATCTGATTTGACATACTGTAAAAACGCTGAGAAGATCCATCACTGCGAGCAAGCAGCATATCTGTTATTGCACGGGCAATACGCCCATTCCCATCATCAAAAGGGTGTATTGTGATAAACCACAAGTGGGCTATTGCTGCTTTTATGACACTATCCAATGATGACTCATGGTTAAACCACGAAAGGAATTTCTCCATTTCATCGCTCACTATTTCTGGCTTCGGGGCTTCATAATGGACTCTCTCTTTCCCCATTGCTCCGGACACAACCTGCATTTCGCCTGTACGATATTTCCCTACCTCAATACGATACATTCCACTCCAACCAGTTGGAAATAGTGCAGCGTGCCAACCAAACAATCTTTCATGAGAGAGTGGCTCATTATATCGTTGGGTTGCATCAAGCATCATCTCCACAACGCCATCAACATCTCTTGTCGAATTTACCATTCCCGAAACATTTAATCCTAATCTACGAGCTATTGACGAACGCACCTGTTCTTTATTTAGGATCTCACCCTCTATCTCGGTAGATTTCAATACGTCAAGAGTAAGCGTTGTGAGCAGAGCCTCCGCTCGAAGCGAGAAACCTAACCCTTGCATCTGACCGAGTAATCTCCCTTGCATATAGCGAACTTGTGCTAATGCTGAAACCAATCCTTCGGACGAGTATCTGAAATCGTTCCAGTTATTTAATTGATGGATGTACATCGTTAATGAGTTTTACACAAAACTAGGTATAATTCGGTAAATAGCAAATTATTTGCCGAATATAATTCGGTGTTTAAGGATTTCTTTCCCCGAAATACATTTTAGTTCGACTTCCGGAGAGTAGATAGCTTATCTGATTCCTCAAACTAGTATAAGATACTATATTTATATGAAGAGATATTTATTATTCTTTGATTGTTCATGATTCCCCTTTTATTGGTCTATATTTGTCGCACAAAACAAATCTTTTATGCAAAAAACGATCAAATTATTAATTATGCTGACTGCAGTGGCGTGCGTATCACTGACAGTCAGGGCTCAGAGTGTAGAGGTAACAGGTATTAAAAAGCTTAATTCCACAACGGTTGAAGTTATTTGTAAGGATGGAAACAGGATAAGTTTCGATTTTTACGGAGATAATATCTTCCGCCTGTTCCGTGATATTCGCGGCGGATTGATTCGTAATCCGGAATCTAATCCCAAAGCTGATATTCTTGTAAATAATCCGCGTAAACCTGTGTCAAAACTTGAAACAGGTGTTGACGGCGATTTCTTTTTTATGCGTACACCGGGAGTGGAGGTCAGACTGGATAAAAAGTCATCCTGCATGACGGTTATCAGAATCTCCGATAACCAACCTGTGGTTAAAGAACTGAATCCCACAATGTTTGACGAAGACAATGTTTCTCTTACATTGTCGGCCGATAGTAATAATGAGTATTTCTATGGTGGTGGCGTCCAGAATGGACGGTTCTCGCACAAGGGTAAAATTATTGCCATTGAGAACCAGAACAGCTGGACGGACGGAGGAGTGGCTTCGCCCGTACCATTTTACTGGTCTACTGCGGGTTATGGTGTTATGTTCCATACTTTCCGTAAAGGTAAATATGACTTTGACTCGAAGCGTAATGGTGAAGTGATACTTTCCCATAATACTAATTACCTGGACGTATTCTTTACGGTGAATAATGGTGCTGTTGCTTTACTGAATGACTACTACCAGCTGACAGGAAATCCGGTTCTGCTTCCAAAATTCGGATTTTACGAGGGGCATCTCAATGCCTATAACCGTGATTATTGGAAAGAAAATGAAAAGGGTATTCTTTTTGAGGATGGCAAACGTTATTCTGAAAGTCAGAAGGATAACGGCGGTGTGAAAGAATCGCTGAACGGAGAGTTGAATAATTATCAATTTTCGGCACGAGCTGTGATTGATCGTTATAATACACATGACATGCCTTTGGGTTGGATTCTTCCCAATGACGGATATGGTGCCGGATATGGGCAAACAGAGACATTAGACGGTAATATTGCCAATCTCAAGTCTTTAAGCGATTATGCGCATGGAAAAGGGGTTGAAATAGGATTGTGGACGCAGTCCGATTTGCATCCTAAGGCTGGAGTAAGTGCCTTGCTTCAAAGAGATATTGTTAAAGAGGTGCGTGATGCCGGTGTAAGAGTTTTAAAAACCGATGTTGCATGGGTTGGCTCTGGTTATTCTTTTGGTCTGAACGGTATTGCCGATGTGTCAGGGATTATGACTTATTACGGGAATGAAGCGCGTCCGTTTATTATATCTCTCGACGGATGGGCGGGAACACAGCGTTATGCCGGAGTATGGTCCGGCGACCAAACCGGTGGTGTGTGGGAATATATACGTTTCCACATTCCTACATATATAGGATCAGGATTGTCCGGAATGCCAAACATATCCAGTGATATGGATGGTATTTTTGGCGGCCGCAATGCTGTGGTTAATATGCGTGACTTCCAGTGGAAGGCGTTTACTCCTATGCAGTTGAATATGGACGGATGGGGTTCTAATGAAAAATATCCCCATGCTCTGGGAGAACCGGCTACATCGGTCAACCGTTGGTATCTAAAGCTTAAATCGGAGATTATGCCGTACACTTATAGCATAGCTCGTATAAGTGTTGACGGTATGCCTATGATTAGAGCGATGTTTCTGGAGTATCCAAACAAATATACACATGGATCTGCCACTCAGTACCAATTTATGTATGGACCGGATTTTCTGGTTGCTCCAATATTTGAAGAAACCGAAGCAGACGAAGCTGGAAATGATATTCGCAATGGTATTTACCTGCCCGACGGAGAATGGGTTGACTACTTTACCGGTGAGCGTTATACAGGTGGACGTATCATTAATAATTTCAAATCCCCGTTTTGGAAACTTCCGGTATTTGTAAGAAGTGGTGCTATTATCCCTGTGACCGAACCAAATAACAATGTTTCGGAAATCAAAAAAGATTTGAGAATGTACGATGTTTATCCTCATGGTAACTCCTCGTTCTCCGAGTATGATGACGATGGCCGCACTGTGGCTTATACTCGTGGATATTCTGTTACTACCGATCTGAAATCTACGCTGAACGAAAAGGGTGAAATGGTCTTTTATATTGCTGCCTCGAAGGGTAGTTTTGACGGATTTGAAAGGAATAAGTATACGGTGATTAATTTACATCCGTCTGAGAAACCCAAAAAGATATCGCTGAAGATCGGTAATTCAAAGGTAAAACTTACCGAGGTTAATTCGCTTGATGCATTTGAAAAGGGTAAAAATGTTTATTTCTACGACGCTGCTCCGGAACTGAACAAGTTTGCTACCAAAGGCAGTGATTTTGCTTCTCTGTCCATTAAAGGAGGTTCAAAGTTAATGGTTAAGACGGATGTTTTTGATATTGTTAATAATGATCTGAAGCTGACTATCGCAGATTATAAGGTTAACAAAAAAGATCATCTGCTGTCGCATACCGGAACGGTATCTGCTCCTGCAAATGTGAAGACTACCGACGAAAACATAACGGCCTATACGCTTAAACCTACCTGGGATAAGCAACCGAATGCCGATTATTACGAAATAGAATTTGACGGTATGATCTATTCTACCATTCAGAATAATCACCTTACTTTTACCGGCCTTGTTCCCGAAACAACCTATTCTTACAAGATTCGCAGCGTGAACATGGATGGTGTTTCTCAATGGGATTCGTACACCGCAACGACTAAGTCTAATCCGCTGGAATTTACTATTCAGAATATAACGGCAGAAACTTCGGTGAAAAATCAGGGTGGCCAAGGTATAAACAAGCTGTTTAACTTTGATGAGGGTGATGCATGGCATACATCCTGGAGTGAAAAGGCTGTTCCTTTTAATATTATTATTAATCTAAACAGTGTAAATCACTTTGATAAAATGGAATATCTGCCCCGTACCGATGGTGGGAACGGAATATTGCTTACCGGAAGCATTTATACAAGTGTAGATCGTGAGAATTGGGTGAAGGCCGGTGATTTTAAATGGGACAGATCGTCGACCGTCAAGACATATACATTCGACAATCAGCCAGTTGCACAGTATGTAAAAATCGATGTTACAAGCGCTGTAGGTAATTATGGTTCAGGACGCGAATTGTATATCTTTAAAGTACCCGGATCAGAAAGCTACCGTCCCGGTGATATAAATGCCGACCGTCTTATTGATATGAACGATTTTACTTCATACCTCAATTACACAGGTCTCCGAATGGGTGATTCTGATTTTGAAGGCTATATAAGTAATGGAGATATTAACAAGAACGGACTTATTGATGCCTATGACATTTCAGTTCTTACAACCCAGCTGGGTGGTGGTGCCAAAGGTGCAGGCATGGATAAAATTGAAGGCAGCCTTAAGCTTACACCGTCCAGAAACATCTGCAAGGCCGGCGATAGGTTGGAAATACGGGTAAAGGGACGCGGACTTAAGAGTGTAAATGCTCTTAGCTTTGCCATACCTTACAAATCGGATGATTTAGAATTTATCGGAGTTGAGCCTCTGGCAATGAAGGAAATGGAAAACATGAGTAATGATCGTCTGCATACAAATGGACAAAAGGCTCTATATCCCACCTTTGCAAACATTGGAGATAAACCTGTAATTACCAGCGATGCGGAACTCGACCTGTTTGTAATAAAATTCAAGGTCAAACGAGCATTCAACGCTGGCAGCCTGATTCCATCTGACGGAATGCTGATTGACAAAAACCTGAATGTGAAGCATGTATCCTTTTAATCTGTAATATATATCAGATTATTATAATAGCCCGGGTGTGGTAATTGCAATAAAAATCGCAATAATCGCATCCGGGCAATTATTTTATATCTTTCAATATTTCTTCCTCGTCCTTGCCTTCTTAATAATTGGCAATATGTTCTAATATAAAACGCTGAAACAGTAAACGTGATGAAATGAATACTCTCCAGAGTATGTAAATTATATGCATAAAGTAAATCCCTCAACTTTTTAAGTTGATCCGTGATATTGAAGGGCCTACACGGAAGGGGGCCTTACAACCGGGCATAAAAAAAGAAGCAGCTATCTGTTTGATAACTACTTCTTTTTTGAGTGGTGCCACCAGGAAGAGAGCTATTTCGACATCTCTATTGATAGTCAATCTTTTATCTTATTTCAAATTGGAAAATCAACACGATTTAGCACACGATTATTTTTCATCGTTCTGCTCGCTATTAGCAGGGTTGCTTTTGCAAAGTTATTAAAAAGGTATGGTATATCCAAACTTTCTCTTAACTTTGTAACCGTCGTAACTGTTGCGGAAATAACAAAAACAATAGAGCATGAAATTTTACAATAGGACAAGTGAATTAGCTGAGCTTCAACGGATACAGAATTTATCGTTCAGTGACCATTCCCGACTGACAGTAGTAACTGGAAGAAGAAGAATAGGTAAAACAAGCCTTATCATGAAGTCGGTTGAAAATTTACCAACTGTCTATTTGTTTGTTGGTCGTAAAAGCGAAGCAACGCTCTGTTCAGAGTTTATTCCGATTATCAGTCAATCGCTCGACACATTTGTTCCTGCGGAAATACGCACTTTCCGGTCATTGTTCCAATATTTAATGGAACTGGCTTCGCTAAGATCGTTCAATTTGGTTATTGACGAATTTCAGGAGTTTTATAATATCAATGAATCTGTATATAGTGATATGCAGAACATATGGGATACCTATCGGAAAAAATCCAAAATGAATCTGATTGTTTCCGGCTCCATTTATTCGCTGATGCAGAAAATATTCCAGAACAAGAAAGAGCCTCTATTTGGAAGAGCGGATAACATTATAAAATTATCAGCCTTTGATTTGACCACGCTAAAAGAAATTATACGTGACTATAACCCCGATTACACAAATGATGATTTGCTAGCCCTTTACTCTTTTACAGGTGGGGTTCCTAAGTATGTTGAATTGTTCTGTGACAACATCACATTGAGCATAGATGAAATGATTTCATTTATGGTTCGGGAAAACTCTCCATTTACCGATGAAGGGAAAAACCTGTTAATAGAAGAGTTCGGAAAAAATTACGCAACCTACTTCTCTATCTTAAGTGCCATTTCGGGAGGTACCAATACACAACCTGAAATAGAATCAGCATTGGGAGATAAAAGCATTGGCGGTCAAATCAAACGATTGATTGAGGATTATAACATCATTGTTCGCCAACGCCCAATTTTAGCAAAAGAAGGAAGTCAAGCTGTCCGATATGAAATACAGGATAACTTTATCCGATTTTGGTTCAATTATTTTGACCGTCATCGCTCGTTGATAGAGATAAAGAACTTTGTTGGTTTGCAGGCTATCATCAAATCCGATTATCCTACCTATTCAGGTATTATGTTGGAAAGGTATTTCAAACAACAGTTTGCTGAAAGCTTTCAATATCGTGCTATTGGTTCGTGGTGGGAGCCTAAAGGTAATCAGAATGAGGTTGATATTGTTGCCTTAAAATTGGAGAAAAATCAAGCGGTAGTAGCGGAAGTAAAACGACAGAAGAAAAATTTCAAACCAGAACTGCTGGCTACAAAAGTAGAACATCTTAAGAAAAAGTTGTTGCCTAAGTTTCAGATTGAGATGATTTGTTTGTCGTTAGAGGATATGTAGAATTATATCTGTATCCATTTTTTATAAAGAACAATATGTAAACAGCTGTTTATATCAATGATATATTTTGGGAACATGTTACAATAGGAACAGATAATTCAATTTACTAGAGATATAATTTTAGGTCGGTCAATAGTATAAAAGGTGACCCAACACTCAGTTTTTATTTAAATAAAATTCTTCCTACGCCTGTTGAAGATGTCTCCTATGAAAAGATTATTGAGTTTAAACGAAAACGAAATGATAATCTGATTGAATTCAGAAAAATGATATCCGGTTTCGAATCCAAGTTATCAGGTGCTAGCTCGACTTCTGAGTTAAAAGCATTGTGGTCGGTTTTGAAGAAGAGCTTACAAAAGAAACAAATGATTTGGCTGCAATCCTTAACGATTCAAAGATTAAGTATGCATTAAAAGGTTTGAATTTATTGATTAATATAAAGTCGCCTACAGCATTGGCAGCAGTAAGTAGTATGATTAATCAGGGAATGAACCTTATTAATATCTCTCTTCCGTTGAATATTCTCGGAGTGGCAGCCATAGCGGGTATTCAATTATCAGTTAATTACGTTGAAAAACGGAATGAAAACAGGGAAAGATTGAGAAAGGGTTCTTTTTCTTATATTTATGACGCACAGAGATGCGGCATTTTAAGAAACTTCGCGACTATTTCACCGAATAGACCTTAATAGCATTGATGTGACGGACTTGGTTCGGTTATTTCTTTAAATAACCGTTCCAAACGTATTTCCCGGTTTTTAATACTCCTGATTTCGCATTGCCACACAATGATAACATTCCAGCCTTTTTTCCGCAATTGACAGATATTGTTATTATCCCGTTTGGTGTTTCTGACAATCTTTTCGACCCAAAATTCTTGGTTGGTTTTGGGCAATGTTCCACGTTTACAGGTATGTCCGTGCCAGAAGCATCCGTGAACAAATATAATGGTTTTGTATTTGTGTAGTACAATGTCTGGCTTGCCCGGCAAATCTTTGACGTTCTTTCTGAATCGGAACCCTTGCCTGTACAGCGTTCTTTGTGCTGATTCCAAAAGTTGAGCTTTACATCACGTTTCAGTTGCATTTCTACCAACTGCCCTTCAATTGTGATTCGCAACATGATTGGCGTATCATCCGATTTTTTCAACTTTGTTTTTCTAATAAAGAAAAGTACATTAAAAGTCTGTTTCATACTCTATAAATTAATGGTTTAAAGATACTTGAACCATACATAATAGACGACATCAAACAACAAGACAATCAGAGACTTACAATACCATTCGTGGTCAATTTTTAAGTGGCAAAAAATGACCACGATTTAGCCCGAGGGAATTGCCTAATTTTGCTAAAAATGGAGGATTTCTTGGAAAAAAAAATCCCTGAAACCAAAGCGTTTCAGGGATTTTCCAAATTTGAAGTCTTTTTTGAGTGGTGCCACCAGGAATCGAACCGGGGACACAAGGATTTTCAGTCCTTTGCTCTACCAACTGAGCTATGGCACCATCGTTTTCATTACGGGTGCAAAGGTAAGCGTTTTTTTTATATCTCCAAACTTTCTGTTAAAATAAATATATCTTTTTTTACATTGGCTTCGGGCGAAGGGAATTTAACTGCATAAGTAAAAATTTTAGTGCTAAATATTTGAAGTTTTGAAAATGTTTGTACCTTTGCAGCCGTATTGAATTAGCGGGATGTAGCACAGTTGGTAGCGCGCCACGTTCGGGACGTGGAGGTCGGAAGTTCGAGTCTTCTTATCCCGACTAATCTGAGGGTAATAAATTTGAAAGAGTTTATTACCCTTTTTTTATGCTCAAAAAGAGGTAAATTAATCTATTTTAATAACTTTGTTGAAATTTAAATTGATT